>CAMWUR010000037.1 GCA_947177485.1 uncultured Helicobacter sp. | reverse complement strand
GTGGTGGGCTGGGTTATTGTTTAAAGCTTACTTTTTGTAGTTTGACCCCTAAGCCCCAAAGGGCATGGTTGTGGGGAAAATAGCTTGTTTTGCCCCCCCCCCCCAAATTTATTATTTGCTGTTTGCGTGGTTTCTCCGATTGTTCTTGCGGGGACGCCTGCTACTTTGGCGTGTGCGGCGACATTGTGATTGACAAAGCTGCATGCGCCCACAACCGCTCCTGTGCCAATCCGCACGCCTTGCGCGATGATGGTATTTGGACCAATGTAGCAACCATCTTCGATGACAACGGGCGCATAGTCATAAGATTCGCGTCCTTGTGAAATCGCCCATTTGACGCTATTGTGCGTGTAGATTTGCACGCCTGCCGAAATGCTGCAATAGCTACCAATGGCAAGCCCGCCGCTGCCATCGAGAATGCAAAACGGACCAATGAAAGTGTTGTCGCCAACCTTGACATCGCCGAAAATATAGACAGAATCGTAGCAGCTGCTATTACCCCCAAAGCCGCATTGTTGCGCCTTTTGCCATCTGTCTGTGAGATATTCTGATAGGGGCAAAACGCGGTTGTAACGCACTTTTTTGCGATAGGCTAGAAACGAGAAGAGGCGCGCGAAGAATCGCACGTTTTGATGCTGCCAATGGTGCATTTGTATTCCTTATGTTTTGCTATCTTGTGCGAAAAATTCAAAGCGAAAATAGCCTGTTTTAGAGTTTGAGAAGCTATCTTCGTAATGAATGACTCCTTGAATGAGCCAACGTCCATGTGCGGGCAGCTCAACTGGTTGACTGCGATAGAAATTTGAATCAGGTTTAAAGGTTAGAATTTGGTCGTTTTCTTTTGTGTGGGGGCGAGTGAGCAGCGCTTCGATATGGGTTACTTTGGGTAGCGAGACATCTTCGCGAGATTCGATATGAAAGGCAAAACCTTTGGGAAAATGCAGCGAATCAAAAAAAGCGGCAATGTTTTGTCCGCGCGAGTAACTTTGGGATTGTGGCAGATGTGGTGCATGGATTCCTTGCCATTTGAGCTGATAGAGTGTTGTGAATTGTTTTTGTTCCTCTTGGATTGTATTGATACGTGCATCAGCTTCTTGATAGCTCGCAAGAAAGCTGTCATCTCGCTGCACGGGATTTTGGAGCGCAAAATAGACCGTCCAAACGATGAGCAATATGACAACGCCGATAAAGCCAGCGATAGAGAGAGGCCAGAAATTAAAGGGTTTAGCGGACATTCTTTTTCCTTAGCAAAACAAATACAAAGAGTCCAAGCAGAGTGAGCGTCATCACATAGAGTATAATGCGTGTAGTGGATTCGACTGCTTTGGTCTCGGGAACATATTGATTATCAAGTTTGATATTTTCAGCCAACGCGAGTTCCTGCACAAGCGCGATATAGCCGTTGAGCAAGAAAGCAGCGATGCTTGAAGGGTTGAGTTCGGAATCTTTTTTGGGAATGAGTGGGACGATGTAGTCCCAATAGATATTGCTTGCTGAAATTTTTGCGAGCAAGGATTCTGTGCCCTTGATGTCAATCTTTTTCTCGTTGCGTATAAATAAGATATAGAGATAAGGCGAGCGTAAGTGCTCGGCGATGGTGTTTTCTAAAGATTCAATGCTTTGTTCATGTAGACTTTCTAATGCGATGATATAGACAGAGATACCGCTTTTTTCAAAGACTTCTGCGCCTAAATGATTGACAAAGGGGTGGCTTGCAGGAAAGAGCTGGTTGTCGTTGTCAAACACAAACCCTCGCCCAAGCCAATGTGGCTCGGAGAGGGTGGGCTGTGCAAATGCTACCGTAAAAACCCCTACCAAAACCACATAAAAATATGTGCGCATATTAGCCAAGGAAAACTTTCCCGGGCAAGAATGCAACGACAATCGATAGAACGACAATGACTACATTGACGAGAAACAGAGTTGTTTCCAAGCCTGTGTATTTCATCTTAGCCTCCTTTATTGTACTTTGTAGTACTTGTTCATGTCGCCACCATTCATACGAATCGAGCTGCTTTGCTCGACTTTGTATGGAGTGAGCGCCTCATTACTCTGTGTGATGATTGCGAGAGTGCCAAGCCCTGCTACAATTGCAAGCAAAAGCACAACAGCAATCGCAAACCCTGTGAGTCCATTTAGTCCAAATAAACCGTTCATCAACTCCTCCTTATTCGCGGATTGTTTTGAGGTATGAAATGAGCGCTTTGCGCTGAACCTCTGATACCATAGGTTCACGGAATGATGGCATTTGTCCAATATGCCCCTTTTTGCCTCGCGCAAACACTTCTGCCAAGAATGCTTCATCGCCATATGTCGAGAGGTCTGGTCCCATACCGTCCATTCCTTTGCCATCTGGTCCATGGCAAGCAGAACATGTAGCTTCATCAAACATTGCCCTACCTTTGTTGACAAGTTCTGGATATTTGGTTTTACCAATGCTTGAGATGTCTTGCATCACAAATGCAGCCACTGCTTTTGCATCTTCGGCGCTCACAGTGTCTTTGAGTGGAACCATTTCGCCAAGTGGGTAATTCAAGCCCTTGCTTCCGTTTAGTACGACATCGATGATTCCTTCTTCTGTGCCCCAGGTTGTGAGGTCTGCCGCGCGGTTATTCATTCCATTGCCTGTTTCACCATGGCATTGCGCGCATTGCAACAAGAAGAAATTCCCCCCCATTTTTTGCAAATCTGCTTCGCTTGCATTGGTCATTTTATTTGCAAGTTTTGCTTGGAAGGATTCTACTTCTTCGTTGTATTCCCCGAGTTGCGAAAACCCTTGCAAAGGGTAAATCCAAGCGCAATATGCAATTGCCCAAATCGCAAGCACCAGATAGCTTGCTGCCCAACCAACAGGAATGTCGTTCGTAAATTCGCGAATCCCGTCCCATTCTTCTGTTGTGAGCTGTCCATCGGCTTTGCTGTGTTTCATTTTGCTAATGAGTCGACCAGCAATCGCCACTGTTATAGCCAAAATGACAATCGCTCCAATGAGGGTTATCAGATTTTTGCTATCACTTAAATCTAGCCATTCCATCTAGCTCTCCTTTTTATTGTTTTGAGTATCACGCGATTCGATGATATTGTCATCAAGTTTATCATCGAGCGCAAGACGCGAGTATTTTTCATAATCAAACCCTTTGCGCTGACTGCGATAAAGGTGAAAAATGTAGCTCACCAATGCCACAGTCAGAATGAGGGTGCAAAACCAATACGCATACCCTTGCACAATGCGGATTGTTGCTTCGTCCATATTATTCCGCCGGCAAAGGTCTGCGAACGCTGTTGAGGCTATTGAGATAAGCGATGAGTGCGACAATCTCTGGAATCTTGCCTCCCGCAACAGCCGCCTTGACTTGTTCATCTTTCATATCTGCTGCGATGAGCTTTGCTTCTTCAAGAATGGATGCTCTTGCTTCATCAAGCGAGCCAAGCTTTGTTGAATACGCAAGCTCGGGTTTATCATAGGGGACACTAAACACAACCTTGTTTGTGTAAGCTTCTGCATAAGCTGTATCCACATCGATGATTTTGTTGTAGAGATGTTTGTATGCAGGCATAATTGAACCGGGAACAACGACAAGAGGGTCCCACATGTGTGCTTCATGCCAATCGGTTGTACGATAATCGCCAACACGGTGCAAATCGGGTCCTGTGCGTTTGCTGCCCCACAAGAATGGGCGGTCATACGCGTATTCACCGCTGTAACTGACTTTGCCATAGCGGTCTGTTTCGATTTTGAAAGGACGAATGAGCTGTGAATGGCAGGCATTACAGCTTTCTTTGATATAGACTTGTCTGCCTGCAACCTCAAGCATTGTGTAGGGTTTGAGCCCTTCAATTGGACGCGAAGCCTTTGCAAAATCGGGAAGAATCTCGACAAGCCCAGCAATCGAAAAGAGTACCAGCACCATTACGGTGAAGAAAAAAGGATTTTTTTCTAGCCAATGAAACATGGGACCTCCTTAACCAGCCATAGGTGTGGCGAATTTGGATTCTGCATCGGTTTGTTTCGCTGCTGTGATAGTCATGATGATGTTGTAGGTAAACATCAAGAAACCAACCAAATAGAGCAAGCCACCGATGGCACGAATATAGAAATAGGGAATCAACACATTGACAGTGTCGATAAACGAATAGATGAGTGTTCCAAAGGAATCAGTCGCACGCCACATCATACCTTGTGTGATACCTGCAATCCACATACTAGAGAAGTAGAGAACGATTCCAGCAGTTTGAATCCAGAATTGCATATCCATAAGGGATTTTGAGTAAATCTCACGTTTAAAGAGTCGAGGTGTCATGTGATACACAGCCGCGATGATTGTGAAAGCAACCCAACCCAATGCCGCGTCATGGACATGTCCAATAATCCAATCGGTGAAATGCGCAAGAGCATTGACAGATTTAACAGATTGAATCGGTCCTTCGAGTGTTGCGAGCATATACCATGTGCTTGCAAGCACGAGGAATTTGATGAGCGGAGAGCGCGCGAGTTGGTCCCATTGCCCACGCATTGTGAGAAGCATATTGACGGCAGTTCCCCACGAAGGTAGAATGAGCACAACAGAGAAAACCGAACCAAGAGTTTGCATCCAATCGGGCACGGTTGAATAGATAAGGTGGTGTCCACCTGCCCATACATACACGAAAATCAAGCTCCAGAATGAGAACAAGGTGAGCTTGTATGAGAAAATGGGTTGTCCTGATTCTTTGGGCAAGAAGTAGTAGATGAGCCCAATAACAGCAGATGTGAACACGAATGCCACAGCGTTATGTCCAAACCACCATTGCACCATTGCATCATTTGTTCCTGCATAGAATGAAATAGAATGGAAAATATCGCCTGTGCCTGCAACGAAATAGGTTGGAATCGAGAGATTGTTGAAGATATACAATGCCGCAATTGCTACAAACGTTGCCATGAAATACCACAATGAGATATAGACGGTTTGTTCGCGGCGCACAGCCATGCTGCCAAAGAGACTAATGCCCCAGAGAACCCACACAACGACCACAAGCAAATCAAGGGGCCAAACAAGCTCTGAATACTCTTTTGATTGCGTCATACCCGCAAAGAGTGAGAGAACCGCAAGCACCATAAGAGCGAGATAGACCCAAAAATGTAACAAGCCCACAATCCTCAAGAATGGGTGCTCATAATAACTGATTTTGAGCACTCTTTGCCCAAAATAATACCAACCAGCCCAGATGCCACTTAGGGTAAATCCGTAGATGATACCATTTGTGTGGAGTGGGCGCAGACGACCGAACGTGCCGAACTCACCAGCGAGATAATTGAGACTTGGTGCTGCCATTTGAAACGCGAGAATCACGCCAATGAGCATTCCAACAATCCCAAAGATGAGGGTCGTAAACAAAAAAAGCTTTGCCACGGTGTAGTCGTATTCGGGCAATGCCTTTGTAGTACTTCCAACGCTTTGCATACATTTCCTCCTTTTGCATTAGTGTTTCCTAAGAGTACACCTTGCAATTGTAGGCAAGCGCGTATGAAAAAATGCTTAAGTTTTTGAGAAAAATTGAAATTTTATGAAATCATTATTTCTTGTTTACCAAACTTTAATGTTTTGGGGTTACATGCAAGCAAAAGTCCTTTAGAATCGACTATCAACAATTGCTGTGGTAATCCAGCCTTGAATGTATTGTTGGATATACGCAACCACTTCTTTGTGTTGCCGCGAAGGTGGGTTATAAACGGCGATTTTATCCGAGAGTTTGACATTATCGACTGTAACGAGTTCAAAAGGATTATCGCCCTTAAGCGAGCATTTATGCGCGACATCATCACAATGATGGATATGGATTCCAATCATGGGTTTTTTCATCTCCCATGCCTGTCGAATTTGGTCAAGCACAATCTCACGTTCTGATGTATGCGAACCAATAAACACAACCACGCATTGCGCGACTTCAAGGTTTCTGATTGTCCATTGTTTGATAGCTTGTTTGCCACGTTTCAAGACGAGTTCCCATTGTTGGGGAGTGAGGATTTTCTGTCCCACGACAGAAGGGAGTTCGGGAACGAGTTTATAGATTCGCCAATGGTCTTCTTTGCCATCAAAGCAGTAAAACACGCGCTGTTTCTTGTCTTTTGCACCGACATTTTCTATGCCATCAAAGATGCTCATCGTGCCCTCCTTGTTTCAGTTACATGAGCATGATTAAAGCCAAAACACTGCCTGCCGATGGTGGCTCGAGGCGGAATTGAACCACCGACACGAGGATTTTCAGTCCACTGCTCTACCACTGAGCTACCGAGCCATAAAGAAGTGGCAGAATCCTACCACTTCTTATCTTTAAAAAAGTTTAAGAGGGAGATGAGCGCTATCGTTTGAGCGCAATGGCTTCTTTAATCAAATCATCGCCTGTCGTGAAAGCCTTTGCGTTGAATGAATAGCCACGTTGGAAGACGATGAGCTCGGTAAGCGCATCTGCAATATTAACGTTGCTGTATTCAATCATATTTTCCATAACTTGCCCAAATTTGAGCGCGCCGCTGTTTTCGTCCCAGCCAAGCAAGGGTGGTCCGCTCAACATTCCAACCTGCCCGCCAAAGCCTTGAACATCGAGAGCAAAGAGGTTGCCGCCGATTTTTTTGAGCCCTTGGTCATTCACAAACGCCGTGATTCCAACGCGCCCCATGATTTCTTGCCTGCCGTTGTCGAAATTCAAGACAATGAGCCCATTGCTATTGAATCCCACGGTTTGCAATCGCCCCGCGCCAACGCCGTCTTGGCTTTGGTCTACAAAGCTCGAAGCCTCGCCGGTAAAGGCTGTGGTTTGTCGTCCGTCAACACCGCTTAGGTTCATCGCCAAATTGCCACCGATAAAAGGCACATTGATGGGTCCTTGGTCGACGATATTGCCGCCGCTGAATCGCAGCTCGCTTTCGGTGTAGGCATCGCTAAAGTTGGTCACACCATTGCTGCCGATAATCGAGGTCTTGACAGCCCAAATTTCCTCTTGCCCACCAACGCCGCCTGCTTGTTTGAGATAGAATTGGTTGCGCAAATAGTATTTATTCCCCTGCTCATCGAAGATGTCGTTGCTATATCCATAGCTAGGCACGGTCACCGCCGAGCCTACGATTCGGCTGTTTTTGTCTTCTTGCACATTGCCTGTGGGCGCGCGCAAATTGTAATTATCGGTTGTGAGCCCAAGCGCCTTGGCAAACGAGCCATCGATAGCAATGGGCATGTCCGTGTCTGTCGCGTTGCTAATCACAAAGCTCGAACCCTCAAATCCGCTGCCATCGTCAGTACGTTGCACATCGAGCGTGAGTCCAACATTAGCGAGCAAATCGCGCAATTCAGCCACAGTGCGGAAACCCTGCGCTGTAACATTGCCATTTGCATCAATCGCATCGTCGCCATAGACGAAACGTGTTACATCGGGATTAGGGATATATTGCGGGTTGTTATCGCTGATGTTTTGGTCGGGGTCAAAGTCGGGATTCTCAATCTGTGCGGGAACGCGAATATTGAATGCTTTATTGGCAAAAACATCGAGTGAATTGCCGCTGCCGTTTTTAAACGAGTTCCAATCTTGCTCAAACACCGCATCGAAATTCACCGAGCCGTCCATATTTGCAAATGCGTCCGCAAGAGTCTTGTTGTTCTCTTTTTCGCCGCGGTTTAAGTTAAAGGCAAGGTTAATTTCGGTCGTGATGTTGGGGCGATAATACACATCTTTTGGAATCTGAATCGGTGTAAGCTCCGAGCCCGTGAGCGCAGCGACATCTTGCTCGTATGTCGTTCCACCGATGAATGTGCCATCTTCGCCGATTTTGCCGAGGTTGATTCCATAGAGATAATAGCCATCACTATTGACGATATAGCCATCAGCATCGCGCGTAAACTGCCCATTGCGTGTGAAAAAGTTTTGTTGGCTCGTTGTGAGCTGCGGATTGAGCACATCAAATGTCCCCTCCGAGTTTTTGCCCACAGTAATCCAGCCCTTGCCCGAATAGGCAAAATGGAACTCACCACTGCTGCTTTTGTATGTTCCATCGTTTGTGTTTGTGGGCGTTGCCGCAACAGCAGCGCCATAGTTATAATCATTGCTAATAGGCGAATTTGCATTTTGGCTCAACTTCGCGATAAACGATTTGAACTCCGATGTGTTTGCTTTATAGCCCACGGTGTTGGCGTTTGAGATGTTGTTTGATGTAACATCAAGCCCAACTTGATGTGTGCGAATTCCGCTCACTCCGTTATATAATGTTGCGTTCATTGTTGCCTCCTTCCCTTATTACGCTGGTTTTGCATAGAATTGTGTCGCGCCAAGCATTTGGAAATGGTTGTTGTTCGAGTTCGATGTACCAAGCTTGATGAACGGGATTCCGTCTTGGAACGCCACACCCATCACCTCGCCGCGTCCAATCTTAGTTGTTTTGACGGTTTTGCCATCGCTCTCATAGTTGTACTCGGCAGTGATGCTGTACCCGCCTGCCTTGACATTGTTCCCACTTTGGTCTTTTGCGTCCCATTCAAAGGTAATATACCCCTTCTTGCCGTTCAAATCTATAGCCGCACCCGTTTCTGGGTCACGATACTTTGCGAGCTCAATCGTTTTGACCGTCGCGCCGTCTTTATCCTTGATAATCACCTTCGCGAGCTCGTTTCCTCCGTTGTTTTTGTCGAGGTTAATCGGCTCATCAAAATAGAGGTCAAAAGTTTGGCGCTTGCCCACTTGTTCTTCTGCAAGCGCGATTCCTGTGAATTGCGTTTCGGCAATCTTGCCCAAAACGCCGCTCGTATTATACGCATTGAGCTGTGCGAGCAATGTCGTAATTTCATTGTTGCCTTCAATGCTTGTGGCAAGGTTGCTCAAAACATCGCCCATATTGGTTTGGAATTTCGCGAGCGCATCGGCACTTTTTGCCATGTTTTCAATCGATTCGGTCATTGATGCGAGCGTTTCTTTCATTTGTTGCTGCATCTCGATTTGCGTCATCATCGCGCTTTGCTCGAGAATCTGGTTGGTCTCCATTGGCGCGGTTGGGTCTTGCGCCTTGAGCTGTTCGAGGAATAGCTTCAAGAACGCGTCTTTATCAAGGCTGTTGTTATCGTCTTTGGGCTTGACAGCGTGCGATGGGTTGTCGGTTGGTGATTTGTTCGTTTCATCGGTTGCACTGCCGCTGTTGTTTGTCCCGCTGCCGCTCCCGCTTGTCCCGCTGCCACTACCGCTCGTAACGCTTCCTGCGTTGTTGTTGCCCGAGCTCGTGTTATTACCGCTCCCGCTCCCGCTTGTATTACTGCCGTTGGTGGGTTTGTTCAGCCCATTGTCTGTGTTTGTCCCGCTACCACTATTCTTATTGGGATTCGTTGCTTGATTGAGCCCGCTGTTTGTATTCGTGCCGCTACCGCTGTCTTTTTTGTTTGTGGTATTCATCGTTGGGGTATTGTACCCGCTGTTGACTCCTGAAATATCTGCCATGTTTCATCCTTTATGCGTATTTTGGTGTGAGCGTAAGCTCCAAGAAGCGCAATTTTTGCATCACGCTATCTGAATTCTTATAGGCTTGCAAGCCAAAAGTGTTCCATGTTCGGCTATTGATTCCAATTTCTTGCGCCATTTCTTGCCTCATCTGCAATTCTTCAGCTGTACTTTCCTCATGTGGCTGCTCCTCGTGCTGCTGCTGTCCGCCACGTTCGCCACCGTTTCCGCCGCCTTGCCCGCCTCCATCGCTGTATGTGTTGCCATCGGCATCTTGGAACGTCATCTCGATATTCTCATAACCGATTCCAAACAATTGCTGTTTGAAATCCTGCGCGTTTGCCATAAAGAGCTGCAATGCTTGAGGATTGGAGTGAATCTGGACGATGAGCTGCGTTCCACGTTGCTTGAGTGTTACCTCGACATTCCCGAGATGTTCGGGCGAGAGCTCGATAGAAAGCTTGCTAAGTGGCGGCTTGTAGGTCTGGATTCCCTCGCGCAAAGAGCCCGTGAAATTGCGCAATGTTTCGCGCGCTGCCGCGCTGCGATAAGCAATTTCGGCTTTGGAATCAATCACAACAGCCTGTGGCGTCGCCTCTTTTGCCTTTGTGCTTTGGGTGATTTTTGCGCTTAGAACATCAAGGATTGAGGTTTTGCCCACACTCGCGCTCGCTGCTTGTTTTTTGTTTTCGGGCGTGAGCAATGTTGCGTTTTCTCTATGCAATTTTTGCGCCTCTTGTTGGTTTGCTTGCTGTTTGTCGTATTCATTTTGTTCCCATTTGAGCGTTTCACTGGTTTGGTTGTGATTGCTATGCGTTGGGTTGGGGCGCTCATTGCTCACGTTGTTTTGGCGATATTTATCGTCATTATTGACGCTCGATTGCGCATTATTTTGGGCAACACTTGATGTTTTTGTGCTCGTTTTTTTGTCCGCTGTTTTTGTTGTCTTATTTGCTTCCCGACTTAGAATCGTTTCTTCTTCGCTTTGTTCGTCATTCTTTCGATTAAAGACTTCCTTATAAATCTCTTCTTTGAATGCTTGGAGCGTTTTGGCGATACTCGATTCTGCTGCACTTGGTTGCTGTGTCGTTGTTTGCGTTTTGGTTTGTTCCACTGCCTTTTGAATCGCTAAACGTTCACGTGCAATGAGCTCTTCGAGCGAAATTTTGCCCGCATCATTGGGGGAGAAATCGGGTTTTGCGCCAACCATTGCTGCTGTCTTGGCGTTAAGCTCGGCGAGTTTTGCAGTGAGTGGGTGCTTGACATCGGGCATGACAGGCGCTGGAGCGGTGTTAGGCACAAATCGGCTCGGAATCGGCGCGGCGAGGTTTGGCGCTTTGCCACCTTGTGCCTCTTTGGCATAGTCAAAGAGTGTTTTTTGTAATTCTATATTGCCCTGCAAAAGCGCGCTTAGGAGCGGATTTTTTGCACCAAGCTCACTAAAAATGGGCGTAGAATTGATGCTGCTATATTGGAAGTTTTTGAGATTCAAATTGGCAAACTCGGCGAATTTTTGCAGCCATTGCTCTTGCTCTTGATAGTTCGCAAACGAGCCTGTGAGTTCTTTGAGCAGGCTCAAGCTTATCGTTGAACCACTCAAGATTTTGTTGAGAATCTCATTTTGCACAATGTCTTTGCTTTGTGTGTTTGGATTTTGTGGCGCTTGAATTAGCGATTGTGCGCGCATAAGAATCAAGTCTTTTTTGTCAAAAGCAATTTTTGTTGTGTTGCTATCTTTCAAAAGATTTTGAATCAAAATTTCTTTGCCAATCGCTTTTGTTTCGCTTTCTTCGAGCCTTAGAGTATCGCGCAACATTGTCTCGAGTTTTTGCACAATGTCTTTGATGTCTGTCGCAAATTCGGTATTGCTCACGCCCTTGCTCATTCCTAGAATCGTTTGGGGCATTTCTTTGTTGTCTTTGCCGATGAATCCTAGAATCGTATCACGCAAATTGTCCTTGATGTCTTGCATTAATTGCGTCATGATTTTTTGCGCATTTGCATTGTTTGTCGGCATGGATTCTTTGATTTCGGCTTGCACAATCTTGGGTTGCTTTTCTGTTTGCAATTCCTCAAGAGCTTGCAAGAGAATCTCTCGTAAATTAATGCCTTTTTGCGAGAGTTCAGCGCTAATTTGTGCCAATGCTTTGGAATCTTCGGTGCTTAAGCTTGCAAGCTGCAATCCATGTTTGAATGCACCCGCAATCGCATTTGGGTCATCGCTTTGGTAGCGCACAAGCAGTTTCTCGATAATCTTTGCGAGCCGATTTGAGATATGCAACGAATCCTGTGGATTTGTGTTTGCTAGTTTGTCCTTTTGCTCGGCAATCGTATTTTGCAAATCCTCTTTGAGCTCTTGTCGCGTTGAGGTTCTAAAATTGAGCAAATTTGCAAGTGTGATTTTAACATTTGCCTCTGCGGTTTGCGTCATGACTTTTGTCGTTGTGGTTTGAATGACTTTTTCTCGAGTTTCGCGCAAGATTTTAGAATCTTCTGTGGATTGTTTGTCATCAATCTTTTCTTTTGAATCGTTTGTAATCTTTGAATCTTTTGTTCTAGACTTTGTTGTTTCTTTTGCATTCTTAGATTCTTCAATCGTGTCTGGCTTTTCCGATTCTTTTGAATCTTTAGATTCTTTTGCATCTAACTTTTTGTTTTTCTCGGCAATTTCTTTAGAATCTTTGAGCATTTGTTTTGAGTTGCGCAACATCGATGTGAGAAGTTCATCGTTGGTTTTTTGCATTTCTTGCTTGGTTTCGGTGAGTTTTTCTTTGGCATTATTCTGTGCAGATTCGCTTTTTTCCTCTTTTGTTGCGATTTTCTCTTGAGAATCTTTAGAATCTTTTGCCTTGCCTTTTTCATCTTTGCTCGCAAGTTTTTGCTTCAAATCCCGTGTTGTTTCTGCAGCATCTTCATGTTTTAGTTTTGTTTTGTCTCTTGATTCTTGTTTGTCCTCTTTTTCAGTTTTTGCCGTTTTTTGTTCTTTATTTTCTTTTGATTCCTTTGTGTCTTTTGCCACGTCTTTTTTAGCATTAGCTTTCGATTCCGCTTGCTCTTTTTTGTCCGCATTTTGGGGAATTGCCTTGTCCGATTCCACTTGTTCTTTTTTCAGTGTGGGAGCAGAATCTTCGCGCAATACCACAGGCTGTGGCTGTTCCTTGATTCCTTGTGCCTTGTTATATGCCTTGTTTGCGTTGTTGAGCTTTTGGGAATCTTGTGTGTTTTGTGGCTCGCTTTTTTTGCTGATACTTTTGAGCACCTCTTGCGTGAGCGCGCCAAAATCGCTCTTTTGCGCGTTTTGCATCGCCTGCTTGGGGTCGAGCACTCTGGGTTGTTTTTGTTTTTCAAGCGCATTGTTCAGAAGTTGAGTAAAAAGGTCGCTTGCGGTATTGCTCGCTTTGCCTTTTTTGCCGATTTCTGCCTGTGATTCTATGTTCAGATTGACTGCTACCATGTATACAACCTTGTATGCGTCCCTGCAGTGAGATTTTAGATAAATGCAAGCAATTATAGTTCCATAAATGGGCTTTGATTGCTTGCTTTCTATGATTATATAGAATCGGCTTTTTGCAGTCCAACTTTAATGTCGGCAATCAAATCTTGCACGTTCTCGATTCCGACAGAAAGACGTAGCATGTCGCTCGTGATTCCCAGCGCTTCTTGTTCGGCAATGGGTGTGTCGGGATAGATGACATCTGATGGCGAGATGATGAGTGTTTTGGTGTCGTAAATATTTGTGGCAATTTTGATGATTTGAAGCGCGTCCATAAACGCATAGGTGCGCTCTTTGCTGCCAAGTTTGAATGTGAGAATGCAGCCTCCTTGTCCGTTGAATTGCTCAAGGCAGAGCGCAAAATAAGGGCTTGAGCGCAGCGCGACATAATTTGTCGGAATCGAGCTACTCTCGAGAAACTCGGCAATGGCGAGTGCATTTTGGCAGGCTTTGTGGGCACGCAGTGTGAGTGTTTCGAGTCCTGCAAGATGCATGTGTGCATTGTGTGGCGCGGCAATGAGCCCGAGATAGAGTAGAATCTCTTTGCGCGCTTTGTAGAGAAACGCCCATTTGCCGCTTTTTTTGAACGTGTCCTTGAGATTGCTATGCTTGCTCCAATCAAACGTGCCATAGTCAAGAACCAAGCCGCCGAGCCCGCCACCACCGCCACTAATGATTTTGGTTGAGCTGATAATCTCGATGTCGATTCCAAATTTTTTGGCGTCGAAAAACGCAAACGGCGTGAGCGTGCAATCAGCAACAACAGGTACGTTATATGCATGCGCGAGCGCAGAGACTTTGCGTAGGTCGCAAATTTGCAGCCATGGATTGTTGAGTGTTTCAAAAAATAACATTTTCACACGTGAATCGTTGAGTGCATTCTTGAGTGCATTTTCATCTTCGATGTCGACGAGCACAGCTTCGATTCCAAACCCCGCGAGAGTTTGGGTGAAAAAGCCCAGAGTATGCCCAAAAACCTTGCCTGTGCTCACGAACTTGTCGCCACTTTTGAGCAAAGACAGCGCAGCAAGCGCAATCGCGCTCATTCCGCTTGTGGTCGCAATCACGCCCATTGCACCACTCATACCACGAATGCGATCTTCATAGGCATGCACTGTGGGGTTTGATGAGCGCGTATAGACATAGCCAAATGCCATATTTTTCGAGACTTTTGCGAGCATGTCGCTGCTTGCATACTCAAATGTTGCGTTGTTATACAGCGGCAATCGCGAAGCGCCAAAAGGGTCGTTGGATTCGATAAGTGGATTTGTGGAATCTGCAAGAGGGTTTGCGGTGTGCACAGAGCTTGTTTCTAAATGAAGCATAAAAACTCCTCGATGAAATATAGAAAACATTATACCAAAATCTCGTGATTCTATGGCTTTGTTGGCAGCACAAAGTTTAATGCTTTGCGGCAGAGCGAAGAGAGTGGAATCGAATCGAGTTGAGCAATTGGGATAAAGACAATAGCGTCCATAAGCCCATCACCATTGTGTGCAACCACTTGCACATCGAGGCGGTAGCGTGTATAGGAATGCCTGAAATTCCCAAAACATAGGAGATTCTCGGCGGTTTGCGGCGGAATCTCGGGCAGATTGTATAAGCCATGATAAAGCCTTGCTTGGCTTTGTGCGAGCGCAATGCAATCACCGCGCCGCACGAATGCAAGTGCAATGCGTTTGTATTCTGTCGTTTTGCGTTTGGGCTCGGGGTAGCGCTCCCATGCGCTTGCTCCCTTGCAAAAACGCAAAAGCGGACACGAGCTGCAAGTAGGATTTTTGGGCAGGCAAACAAGCGCTCCAATGTCAAGCAGTGCTTGATTGTGCGCAAAAGAATCTTCGCGATTGAGCAACATTTGAGCCTTTTCCTCAAGCTCACGAGTTCGTGGGTTTGGCAGTGCAAACAGCCGCGCAAGCACGCGCCTGATGTTTGCATCAACAAAGCAAACGGGTTGTAAGAATCCAAAACACAGAATCGCCCCTGCCGTGTAGCGCCCGATTCCGGGCAGCTGCATAAGCTCGTTAATGGTTTGTGGCAAAGTCGCACCGCACATTTGCGCAGTTTTGTGCAGATTGCGTGCACGTGTGTAATATCCAAGCCCTTGCCAGAGTCGCAAAACCTCTTCTTCTCGCGCGTTTGCGAGCGCTTGCAGAGATTCAAAGCGCTGAATGAAACGTTCAAAATAGGGCACAACAACCTGCACTTGCGTTTGTTGCAGCATAATCTCGCTCACATAGACCTTATAGGCACGTTGCGTGTCATTATGTAGATTGCGCCATTGCAGCCCTAAACGTCCATTTTGTGCATACCATTCCAAAAGCGCGGCATGGAATGCGCGAAGATTTTGCGCACATAATGTTTGCATTCTTTGTACCCTCGTTGTCCGTTTGTGCACATGATACATCAAACATACTTTTTCCACGTAGAGCAGAGATTGAGTAGAATAGTTACATTTTTGTTTGCACACAAACAAAAAATCGAGAAATTTTGATTTCTGTATTGCTCGATTGAAGGTTTTATTGGTATATTTCTACCATATCTATTCGAAGGAGGACTGCATGGACCAAGAAAAAGCACGGGGTGCAAAGGAGCGATTCCAAAAATTTGTTTCTTTTAGAAATAAATTTTCTGTTTCGTTGGCACTTGTGATTCTTGTTTGCTATTATGCTTTTGTGGCAAGTGTGGGGTTTTTCCCTGATGTTTTGGGTTATCGTTTAGGACCTAGTAGCATCACGCTCGGAATCTTGCTCGGTGTTTCTATTATCGTACTATCGATTGTGAGCACAGGAATCTACACGTTGTTTGCCAATAAGTATTTTGACAAAGAGCAAGCCGAAGTGCTCGAAGAGCTCGAAAAAAGTGGTATCTTAGAAACCTTAAAAAAGGAGGGAATCAGAGAATGAAAAAGGCGATTCTAGCTATCTTACTGATATGGAATCTTCCCGCTTATGCTGCGGGGCTTGATATGGGCGATGTCGCTAAAAGTGATGTGAATTTTATTGCGATTGGCATGTTTGTTGTGTTTGTGCTTGCAACATTGGGAATCACCTATTTTTCAAGCAAGCAATCCCAATCTGCTTCGGGGTTCTACACAGCAGGCGGCAACATCACGGGCGCACAAAATGGCATCGCCATTGCGGGCGATTACATGAGCGCAGCGAGCTTTTTGGGCATTGTCGGGCTCGTGTTTGCCAATGGATTCGATGGATTGATTTATTCCATCGGATTTCTTGTTGGGTGGCCTATTGTGTTGTTCTTGATTGCCGAAAAATTCCGCAATCTTGGTAAATATACCTTTGCCGATATTGTCGCCTATCGGTTGCAATCTAAGCCCGTGCGCACAATCTCGGCAATCAGTGGGCTAAGCGTTGTCGTGTTTTACCTCATCGCCCAAATGGTTGGCGCGGGCGGGCTCATTCAGGTGCTTTTTGGCTTGCCCTATACCACAGCGGTGATTCTTGTAGGAATCTTAATGATTTGCTATGTAACCTTTGGTGGAATGCATGCGACAACATGGGTGCAGATTATCAAAGCTTGCTTGCTGCTTGGCGGCGCGAGCCTCATGGCAGTGCTGATTTTATACCAATCAGATTTTGATTTGCAAAAATATTTTTCAATGGCAATCGAGAATCATTCCAAAGGCGAGGCGATTATGCAGCCTGGGACATTCTTGCCCGACCCCATCTCGGCAATCTCGCTTGGGCTTGCACTGATGTTTGGCACAGCGGGGCTGCCGCATGTGCTTATGCGCTTTTTCACAGTCAAAGACGCAAAGGAAGCGCGCAAATCGGTGTTTTATGCGACAGGGCTCATTGGATATTTCTATATCCTTACTTTTATCATCGGCTTTGGCGCGATTGCATTTCTGATTGGCAACCCTGAATTTATCGATGCCGAAGGCAATTTCACCGTGATGCCAAATATGGAAGCCGTGCTGCTCTCGAAGGTTTTGGGCGGTGATTTGTTGCTTGGGTTCATCTCGGCTGTGGCATTTGCGACAATCCTTGCCGTTGTGGCTGGGCTCGCCATTTCGGGCGCAAGCGCGATTAGCCATGATTTGTTTGTGAATGTGATTAAGAATGGCAATTGCGACCCTGCGTTGGAAATGAAAGTTACGAAAGGCTCGACAATCGGGCTTGGGATTCTCGCCATTTTTCTTGGAATCGCGTTTGCAGGGCAGAATGTCGCCTTCACTGTTGGGCTTGCGTTCGCGATTGCGGCGAGTGTCAATTTTCCGATTATTCTATTATGTATGTATTGGAAAAACCTCACAACCAAAGGCGTGTTGTATGGCGGTATTGTCGGACTCATCGCCGTTTTGTTGCTCGTGATTTTGGGACCAAGCGTGTGGGTGAATGTGTTGCATTTTGAAAAGGCGATTTTCCCTTATAGCCACCCAGCGCTCTTTAGCATGCCACTCACATTCTTTGCCATTTTCTTATTTTCTACGCTCGATAATAGCGAGCAGGCGAAGAAGGACAAGGCAGGATTCCCGGCGCAAGATTTTCGTGCCCAAAGCGGCATTGGTGCGAGCGAGGCTGTCGCGCACTAGTTGCGCTTCGCTTTGTGAGCAATAGCAGAAATGGAGGTGCGACTTTAGTCGCACTTGATGTGCAATTTCCATGTGGTGTGCGGTTGAAACCGCACCCCCATTTGTCATGTTGAGCGCTAGCGAAACATCTCGTCATTGCAAGCAAGCACAACGTGCGAGCATAGCAACCCAACATGCCAAGCATTCAGAAATAGAACTCTAAATTTGCTATAATTGCACAGAAAAAAAGGAGTGCACATGCGAAGAATTGTTTTGTTGTGTGCTGTTTTGTGCAGTGGGCTGTTGCAGGCTGATGAGCAAGACAAAGAGATATGCGATGGAACCTCGAGCGATATGTTCGATGCGCTCAAGAATTGTGCGCAACGTTTTGAGCAAGCAGCAGGGGAGTTCAAGGGGTATCTCGATTCCAATGTCTTCAAAGACACCAACCAAACGCAACCCACGAAAACGCAATAGAACTTGCAGGGGACAAAATGCGCGCATTTGTGTTGTTGGTCGTGGTATTTTTGGTTGTGGCTTGTTCAGAGGAAGCACAGCATGAGCTTGAAGAAAACCTCACAAACAATATCACGGGTGCTCTTCGCGATTCGCTTGATAGCGGTTTGCAACAGCTCAAAAAAGAATTACAAGAATCAGGCGCAAGCGAGATGATTAAGAATTTCCTTGATGATAATATGAATCAAGAAAAACAAAAGCAAGAACGACCTCAAAATGTGATTTAGTCTCAAAAATTTCTTGATGTTTCTTTGACACTTTCGCGGGTATAATTGCCTTTTTGTTGCAAAGGAGTGAGGTAAAATGCTGCCCTATTTTTTTCAGAATCCCAAGCGAACGGGCGCTCTGTGGTCAAGCTCAAAACATCTCGCAGAAGTGATTACGCAAAATATCGGCATTGAGCAAGCCACACATATCATCGAGATAGGACCAGGCACGGGGGCGTTTACAAAAGTCATTTTGCGCAAGAAACCTGACACAGCTAAATTTTTTGCTGTCGAGATTAACCCAAAAATTGCTGAAAATTTGCACTCACGCTTTCCTAATCTTGACATCGCTGTTCGCAACGCCGAATCGCTACAAGAAATGATGCAAGAACGTGCTATGCCTTCTGCTGATGTGATTGTGTCGGGGATTCCGTGGGCGCTTTTGGGCTCTGCCGAGCAGAGGCGCATTTTGGAAAGCATTTGTAGCGCGCTCAAGCCCGGTGGCTATTTTGCCACGTTTGCCTATCGGTTTATCCCCTCAATCGGCGGGCGAAAATTTCGCAAAAAACTCTATTCTGGAATCTTTAGTGACATCAAGAAATCCGAGCTTGTGCTCGACAATATCCCCCCTGCGTTTGTATATTATTGTAGAAAATAAGCGAGTTTGCGTTATAATAACTCTTATCTCAAAAAAAGGAGCAAATGATGCCTCTATTGGATAGCTTTAAGGTTGACCATACTCGAATGCCAGCACCTGCTGTGCGGCTTGCAAAAACAATGCAAACCCCAAAAGGCGATAAAATCAGCGTGTTTGATTTGCGCTTTACGCGTCCTAATATCAGCTTGTTGAGTGAGAAGGGAATCCATACGCTCGAACATCTGTTTGCAGGGTTTATGCGCGACCATCTCAATGGGCAAGATGTCGAGATTATCGACATTTCGCCGATGGGTTGTCGCACGGGATTCTATATGAGCCTCATCGGAACGCCAAGCAGCGAAGCTGTCCGCGATGCATGGAAGGCAAGCATGGAGGATATTCTCAAGGTGAACAAAATCCCTGAAGCAAACCGCTACCAATGCGGCACATGTCGTATGCATTCGCTCAAAAAGGCACAAAGAATTGCGAAAAAAGTCCTCAAGAAGGGAATCGGTATCATGAACACCGAAGATCTTTTGCTCAAAGAACCCAAAAAAGAACCCAAAGAATCCAAGCCAAAAGAAGACAAAGGGGCAAAAGAAAAGGCAGCGCCAAAGGCTAACGCGTAAGTTATATTTTGGAATCGCAAACGCGGAATGCGTTTGCTATCGCTCTTCCATTATCGCGAGTATCCGCAGCGATTCGAGCGACCGTCATTACGTTACCGAAGCAATTAACCGTGCTTGGTTACCCGACACAGTCGATTGCCATGAGGCTAACGTCTCTGGCAATAACGATTGGAATCTCTGGAGGTGCGGTTTCAACCGCACAAATAATGAGTGCGGCTAGAGTCGCACCCCCGATACTTTGACGTCATTATTTCCACGTCATTGCGAGCAAAGCACAGGGGGGAGGGAAAGGCGCATCAATACTCCCGACACCTTGCGCGCATCTCCGTAAACGTCGCCTTGCTTTTGCCGACAAGTGCTGATTCTGTTGTGCGCAAGAGTGTTTCATAGTTGTTTTCAAACGCATTTTTTGACCAATTTGCCGAACCAATGAATAATACGGCATCATCAATAATCGCGACTTTCATGTGCATGATTCCAAAATATTTACCATTTGCTGCTTTGTTACCTTTGAGCGTGCAAACCTCGATGTTTTGTAATTTTGCAAGATACCCAATCGTGGAGCTTGTATTATTTGGTTCGTTACTGCTTTCATCGTAGATAACGCGGACTTTCACACCTTTTGCGGCGACATCGCGCAAGGCTTTTGCAATCTCTCTGTTGGTGAAGCTATAAATCGCGATGTCAATTGAGCGCTCGGCTGCCTTTAGGCTTGCAATCAGGCTTGAGAGTGCGGCTTTTTGTTCTTTTGGCATCATAAATAATGTGTTCTCTGCAAAGGCGCAAGAGGTGATAAGGGCGATTGTGCAGGCTATTTTCATAAGTTGGTGCATTCTATGCTCCCTAAAACTTTTAGGATTAAAAATGCTATAATATCCCAAATCTTTTAATCGTATCTCACAAAGGCAACGTATGAAGCTCCTGTTGATTAACTCCAACCCTATCGTCTCGAAGCTTATCAAGCTAAGTGCGGACAAAGTCAGCATTGACGTACTCGAGTCCGAAACTCTCGAAGGCATCGATCTCAATGATATTGGACTTGTTTTTGTCGATGACAAATCTTTGCGTAAAGATTTAGCCGAGACGCTTGCCCAAAAGCTCCCGAATGCCAAGCTCGGGCTCATCTATTCTAAAAACAGCAAAAAAGAGAACGGCTTCACACTCTATGTCCAAAAGCCATTTTTGCCCACAGATTTTGTCGAGTTGCTTAAAAATGAAACGATTGGTATGGACAAGAAAACCTTCGCGTCTCCCGAGGCAGGTGCAGCGACAACGGCTGTTGCGCAAGAGGCGATTAGTGTTGAAGATGCGACCGCGATTCCTGATAATATATTGCAAGAGAGTCTCGGCAAAAGTGACGATGCAGACGTTGAAGAGGGCGATGATTTGATTCCAAGCAATGCTCCCGAAGAGGGCATAGAGCCCGCAGATGAGCCAGCCACAGCTGAAGAGAGCGAAAATTTTGACCCAGATAACCTGCCAGAAGCGCCAGAGGGCTCGACAGAAGGGCTTGAGGGAATTGAGGGGCTCGATTCCGATGTGGGTTCGGTGCTCGGTGGCAATGATGAAGATGAGAAGCTGCCATTTGAAGGTGAAGAGGAACTTGATTTGGAGGACGATTCGCTCGATGGGCTTGACCGACCCAAGCCCGCAAAGGCAAAAGAACCAGAGCCTGAACCGAGTGCAGCAGATGAAGCAGAATCCGATGAGCTCGATTTGGGCGAGGATTTGGATTTGGGTGGTGATTCTGAAGTGGGTGCGCCAGAAACAGAAGAGCCAGAATCTGACGACCTCGACCTCGATTTG
>CAMWUR010000036.1 GCA_947177485.1 uncultured Helicobacter sp. | reverse complement strand
GATGATACTGCTCTTTGCAAGAGTGGCAAAGTAGGTTGGTGCGGGGAGGGGGAGAGATTGATGGGATTTATGAAGTTGTAGTTAAGTATCGCCGAGCTAATGCCAAAAGAGTTAATTAAGTTGCAAAATATGCTCCAAAAAATGTCTTTGATGTGAGTATATAGTGCTACACATTTGAAAATTAAGCCTTAGAATCTTATAATGCCTTGAGATTTGATTTAAAGGAGGACACCTTGCCTCGCCCTACAAACAAAGCTGCTCTTTTAGAAACTGCCAAAGAAAATTTTGCCAAGATTTGGACACTCACTGAAAATATGCCTTTACATTTGCAGGAAGCGGAGCTACCTTATAATGAGCGTGATAAAACTCTGCGTGATGTGCTCGTGCATTTGTACGAATGGCAGGAGTTACTGCTTGCTTTTGTGCGGACAAATCTCCACAAAACAGGCGATTTTGTGCCTTTTCTCCCTGCGCCTTATAATTTCAAAACCTATCCTAAAATGAATAAAGAGATTTATCTCAAGCACCAAAACACACCCTTAAAGAATGCAAAGGCAATGCTAAATGAAAGCCACACGCAATGTATGAATCTGATAGAAAGCCTGCCACAAAAGGAGCTTTTTGTCAAAAAACATTATAAATGGTGTGGCAATACAAGTCTTGGAAGTTATTGTGTGAGTGCAACTTCAAGCCATTATGATTGGGCGATAAAGTGTATAAAGAAAGCAATAAAGAATCAGTGAGAAAAGTAATTTTGGATTCTAAAAATCTCAAAAACACATCAAAAATAGAATATAATACGATTTTTAAAAATATTCCTGTATCATGGCATTTTTTATTTTATTTTTCAAGTGGAGAGATACGATGAAGCTTTCAGCTATTGGATTATTTGTTACCGACATAGCAAAAATGGTCGCTTTTTATAGGGACATCATGGGGCTAAAGACAGATTGGAATGGTGATGAACCCAATGTAGAATTTTATTCGGATACGATTCGTCTCATTATGTTTCCGCGCAAGGAATTTGAAAAAATGACATCACAGCAATATGGCTACCCAAAGGGGCATAACGGCACATTTGAGATAGCTTTCGAACTTGGCTCTTTTAGTCAAGTCGATAAAGAATATGCAAGAGTCGTGGGAATGGGCGCAGAGAGTATCTTTGCGCCCACAACAATGCCGTGGGGACAAAGAACTTGCTATATTGCTGACCCTGAAGGCAACTTGCTAGAAATTTATTCTTTTAATGAATAATGATTAAGGAATCAGGCAATGCAAAAATTTGATTTTAAAAAAGTCTTTTAGGACAGGATAAATACTCTGTGCCATTTATTTTTCTCTCTTTGCTTTTTTATCGTTATTTTGATTTCTCTCTCCGTGCTTGATAATCCATTCACACGCCTTGCTTGCCCCGCTTTGTCGCCACTGTGCGATGAGAGTTTGCGCTTTTTGCGGTGCTTCTTTATATAAATCATTGAGATTATTTCCCACACTTTTTTGCACAAACTTTTGTGTATCATCTTTTAAATTTGTTAAAATCATCGCATATTTTTCAAACTCATCAAGTGCAACAAGGAGCTTTTTCGACCAAGGCAGATGGATTCTCACTCCTTCGCTTGCAAGTCGGCGAATATGCACATTGCTATCCTTGCTCCATTTAATTAGTTCGTCCATTACTTCCTTTGGGTGTTCTTTTAGAATCGGGCGAATAGCGTATTCACCTGTAAATCGCTTTGTAAGCTCTTTGATAAAGCTTAAAGAAAGCTGCCAATTTGTATTTCCATAACGTTCTACATAACGTGAAACAGGAAATAACCAATAGCCAAAGCTAAACATTCCTTCCGCTTTTACTAGTTCCTCGCCAAGCAGATGAAAAAAGCTTTGAATATTTTTTTCATAATCACTCCCCATTGTTTCAATCATCGCATCAACGATACAATCTAGTCGCGCAAAAAGCTCTTTATCCTCTAAAATACCCTGCAACATCATACAAAATTTTTGCGCTTCAAACTCTGGCATTACCGCTTGAATCTTTTGAGATAGCTCCACAATATATGCGTCATTATAATGGTCTTTGTGTTTCATTTTGCCCCCTAAATTTTAAAAAATTATAACATATATACATTCCGCATGTCAATATGAAGTGTGCATTTGCACATAGCCGACAATTGCATTATGATTGGGATTAAACTTAGGGTAAAATTCAATAAGAATGATTTTGGTAAAATCATTGTGCAATTTTATATCAGCAAGAATCGCGCCATAGTCTCTCTCACCCTCATTATTATAAACAAAAAACACAAGCCATACTAGACCGAATCCGCGAAATTCTTTCACTTTTATCATCTTATATTCCCATTATTTGGAATCTAGGGATACATTCTATAAAAACAAAGTTTTAAGAATATTTGTTTTTAATTATCCAAACATTCCATTAAAGTCATTTTCAATTTTGAGCATATCTAGCGCGCCGGCAATTTGTCCACGATGATGTGTCGCGTGGTTTAAAAGTGCGAGAATAAAGAAACCGCGAGATTTTTTAAACTCCACACCCGGAAAAGTAAAAGTTTCAATGCTTTTAAAATCTTCTATAGATTCTATTAATTCTATAATTTTATTATCCACTTTGGTGCGCAACGTTTCAAATGCACCCATATCCTCATAGAATGCACTTTTGAGCCTGTGCATACCCTCGTAAATCACACTTTGCAACTTACCCTCTTCTAGGTTAAGAGTTTGCAAAATCTCCCCCACACCCTCTAAGGGTTTGGAAGCAAAGGCACTAAACCTCCCCAAAACAAGTTCTATATCTTCGCAAAGAATATGCTCTGCTGTTTGCATCACACTCCCAAAATACAGCCCACAATCCTTATATAAGGCTTCCTTTGGGCATTTCTTAAAAGTGGCAAGCATATTTGAATTGGCAAGTTGATTATATTGTGCTTGAAGCAATAAGGTCTCTTTCATCGTATTCCTTTTGTATAAAATCTATGTCATTCTACCATTTAGAATCTATCTCTCAATGAGACTTATTCTTTTGCATATTTTAAACTATTTATTACATATTTGAATTTATATTTATTTCAAGTTTTATTAAGATTTCATCGCTTATAAGTTTGCTTTATCTCAAAGGGCAACTTCGCGAAAGATTTCCAAATAAACCTAAAGTTTTGTATCATTTCAAGAAAAGGAGAATGAATGCGCGCTTTAGCAATAGGATTATTAATCGTGGCTGGGCTTTGGACGTGGGGGTTATTCAGCGAATCTTGCCTTAAAAGTTCTCTAGCGGAATTACCTAAAGCAGATAAAATCGTGGTGCACAAAGCGGAGAGAACGCTCACACTCTACCGTGCTTCTGAAGTGCTGAATAGTTACAAGGTCGCACTAGGGTTCAATCCTATCGGGCACAAAGAGTTCGAGGGCGATGGCAAAACGCCTGAGGGCAACTACACCATTGATTCCAAAAATCCCAAAAGCCGTTATTTTCTGAATCTAGGCATCAACTACCCCAACGCTATCGACACTCAAAATGCCCAAAATGCTGGCAAATCGGCGGGTGGGGATATTAAGATTCACGGATTGCCTAATGGCTGGAGCGCATTTGAACGTATTTTTGGGGTTTTTGATTGGACAAGTGGCTGTATCGCGGTAGATAATGTCTCGATGAAGGAAATTTATGAGGCTGTGGCGGTGGGTACACCTATCGAAATTCTCCCTTAATCAAATCTCGCTATAATAGGTCATTCTCAACATCAAGGAAACCAATGCCACCCAAAAACCTTAGCCTTGCAAGTGCAAAATTTGATTTTAAAAAGGTTTATAAAGACTGCTACGCGCCCAAACCTAAGCCCTTAAAGCTTTTTGTGCCAATGCTTTCTTTTGTGAGTGTGCAAGGAGCAGGGAATCCAAATGAGAGCGCATATCAAGCGGCGTTGCAAACTCTCTATGCCCTCTCCTACACGCTCAAGATGAGCAAAACCACAAAGGCTTTAAAGGATTATATAGAATATGTCGTGCCGCCGCTAGAAAGCTTGTGGTGGGGCAATGAGGATTTGAGCAATAAGGCAAATTTCAAATGGCAAGCGATGATTGCCCAGCCTGATTTTATCACACAAGAACTCTTTGAATGGGCGCAAAAGGAGGTGCAAAACAAAAAGGGTATAGACTGCTCCAATGCACGATTATTGCGCTTTGAAGAAGGGCTTTGCGTGCAAATACTACATACGGGCTCGTATGATGAGGAGCCACAAAGTCTCGCAAAAATAGAGGAATTTATTGCACACAATGGTTTGCAAAACGACATCGGTGGAACAAAAGATGGCTTCATAAGAAGGCATCACGAAATCTACTTGAGTAACCCAAACAAAACTCCCGCGCATAAGCTCAAAACGATTCTACGTATTCCTGTGAAGGAAGTGTGAGAAGTGCAAGGGGTGAAAGGCTGAAACTTGCAGTAAATTAAGCTTTTGGTTCAATTTGTTTATAGCTTGGTTTGGTATAATATTGGGTTTGGAATTACAATAAAAAAGAAAATTTAAGGAGGATTTTATGACCGCAATAATAGAGAGTGTGCGAAAGGATTCTAATGCGGAATCTACATTAAACTATAAGATTTATAACCAAGACTGCACAAAGGGGCTTAAAACACTCCCAGATAATTCTATTGATTGTATTATTACTGACCCGCCTTATTTTATTGATGGTATGGGGAGTGAATGGAATGATACAAACCTCAAAGCCAAAGCTTCAAAAAGTGGTGTGATTGGAGGGTTGCCTGTGGGTATGAAATTTGATAAAACACAAGGGGAGAGACTGCAAGAGTTTATGTCTCCTCTAGCAAAAGAATTTTATAGAATCTTAAAGCCCGGGGCATTTTGTATTGTGTTCTCTCAAGCAAGGCTTTATCATAGAATGGCGATGAGTTTAGATTTGGCAGGATTTGAAATAAGAGATATGTTAGCGTGGAAATATGAGGGACAAGCAAAAGCATTCTCTCAAACACACTTTATCAAAAAGGATAAAAGCCTAACACAAGAGCAAAAAGAATCTTTAATCAAAGAATTAGAGGGCTATAAAACGCCTCAATTAAAACCTCAAATTGAACCTATGGTAATGGCGCAAAAAGCAAAAGAGGGGACGTTCGTGCAAAATTGGCAAAAGCATAAATTAGGACTTGTCAATACAAAAGAGAGTTTAGATGGGAAATTTCCTAGCAATGTAATGGAGGTGAGCAAACACACAAGAAAGAATGAAAGTGATATAAAAATAGAGCATTTAACGCCTAAACCTGTGTGTCTTATCTCTCATCTTATCAGGCTTTTTACACAAGAGGGGCAAATCGTGCTGGACCCCTTTATGGGAAGTGGCTCTCACGGTGTTGCTGCCTTAAATAATCATCGCTTTTTTATAGGTTATGAGATTGAGAAAAAATATTTTGAAATAGCAAAAAAACGAATAGAGCAAGAAGTTTTATGAAGCAGGATTTTAAGATGAATGAGCAAGAAGTTTTAGAAACTTTCAAAATAATTACTAAATATTACGAAGAATGCCTTAAGGATTATGGGGTAAAATCTATAAAATTAAAAGATTCAAAGGGAAATTACACCAAAGATGCTTTAGTTCTTGTATATTTGGCACGAAACTATCCAAATACAAAAGCAATTTCAAAGACAGAATTAACAGATTTTGTAAGAAAATTTTATCCCGATGTGAGCGATGTGCAACAAGCAAGGCATTTAAGCAAACAAGGCGGATATAATATTATTTCGGGCACAAGAGGCGATATAGGAGCTAAAATAGGAGCGGGATATTATCAACTCATTACCCTAGAAAAACCTTATCCCTCATTTAAACCCGATAGACGAAGTGGGATAGAATCCGCAGACTTTGAAAGCTTAAAAAAAGAATATGATTACAAATGTGCGACTTGTGGTAGCATTGAGGGAAAACCTCACAATATCCGCAAAAATGAGATTACAAAATTACAAGAGGGACATATGAATCCGAGCCTACCGCTAGAAATTGGCAATATTATCCCCCAATGCCAAGTGTGTAACCGACCTGATAGGGATAGATGGATTTATGATAAAACAGGGAGAGTGATAGAAATAGCCGATTCTGATGATGGCAAAAGAGTGGTTGAAAAATATTTTAAAAGAGTAAGCACACATACAAAGGAATATTTTTTAGAATTTTTGAAAAAGCTTTTGAAATTGAGATGATTAACTAAGGAGACCCAATGCGCTACTTCATCGGTATAGCATCAAAAAATCATATTCAAATAGGACAAGCAGGGGGATTTTGCCAACTCTGCCACGGCAAAGCCGCACCGCTTAAAAGAATGAAGCAAGGGGATAAAATCATCTATTATAGTCCCAAGCTTACTATGGAATCTAAAGAGCCCTATCAAGCATTTACAGCACTCGGTGAAATCGCTGATGAAAATGTGTATCAAGTGGAGATGTTTAAGGGCTTCTTTCCCTTTAGGCGCGATGTGCTATGGAGCGAAATTAAGCGAGAATGCCCTTTAAGTGTGGCAAAGACACACCAAGAG
The DNA here is from genome assembly GCA_947177485.1 of uncultured Helicobacter sp. Taxonomy (GTDB): domain Bacteria; phylum Campylobacterota; class Campylobacteria; order Campylobacterales; family Helicobacteraceae; genus NHYN01. Next base: position 14,836 of record CAMWUR010000036.1, on the reverse strand, counting down.
TGGAAAGCATACGCAAGCAAACTACGTTTTGGGCATTTTGAAGTCTCTAAAGAGTTTTTTCACTTCCTTGCAGAATATATGACAAAGGATTCTTAAATGCAAAATACAATCTGCCAAAGTTGCGGTATGCCCCTCACTTCAAAGGAGCAAATGGGGTTAGAAAAAGACGGAAACGTGAGCCGTGATTATTGCAAGTATTGCTATGAAAAAGGCGAATTTATCCATAAAGTCTCACTGCAAGAGTATATACAAATGTGCTCAATGTATGGCACACAAGCGGGAATGAGCAATGAACAATTCAAAGCACACTGCACAAAATTATTCCCGACACTCAAAAGGTGGCAAACGTCTTAAGCTTCAATTTTAACCCGACCCATAACATTAGAATCCGCTTTTGATTTTTGGGGCTTATAGATAGAACCAAAGACTTTTGGCTTTGTAGATTCTGTCTTTTATAGAATCTCAAGCTTTACTCCCTAGTGGCACACATAGCACCATTCAGCTTTAGCCCTTTGGCTTAGAAAATTGCGTGGTGTCTATCCCCTCTAATTGCAGCAAGGCTATCTTTTTGTCAATGCCTCCAGCGTAGCCTGTGAGATTTCCATTCGCGCCTATCACCCTATGGCAAGGCACGAGGATAGAAATCTCATTGCGCCCCACCGCGCCACCTATGGCTTGAGCAGACATTTTGCTTAGGCCTCTTTTTGCAGCGATTTGCTTTGCGATTTGCCCATAGGTTGTCGTTTTTCCATAAGGGATTTGGCAGAGAATCTCCCACACTTCGTTTTGAAAGGGCGAACCTTTAAAGTGAAGCGGCAGAGTGACGTTTGGCTCTTTGCCGCTAAAATACACATCAAGCCAACGTTTGACATCGGTAAAAAGCGGGATTTCTTGGTAGATATGCTCTTTTTGCCGAGTAAAATATTTTTGTCCCATAAACCATAAACCACTCAAGCCTTCATCGCTTGCGAACAAAACAATCTCCCCAAGCGGCGATTGATAAGAACTCAAATATTGCATTTATTCCAGCCTCCTCAATCATCTTGCCATAAAGCAAAATATTTCTGCAATGATACATAAGTTTTCCAAATCCCCTCTTGACAAATACCAGGTATCAAGCTTTATAATCCCAATTTTTTATCTCAAAATCAAAGGATTCCAGATGACAAAAACAAATCCTCTTTTGCTCCCCACGCTAATGCTTGGCGTGTTCGCGCTTTTGAGTATGGAGCTTGGAATGATGGGCGTGCTGCCTATCGTGGCGGAAGTCTATAATGTCAGTGTCGCAGATGCGGGGTGGGTTGTGAGTATTTTTGCACTCATTGTTGCGCTTGTCGCACCGATTTTACCCCCGCTTTTGGCAAAATATGACGCAAAAAAGGTTTTGCTATTTTGCCTGCTTGTCTTTAGTGTTAGCTCATTTTTGGCAGCCTTTTGCACAAATTTTATTGTGTTGCTTATCTTGCGCGCAATTCCTGCATTTTTTCACCCTATCTTTTGCGCCTTTGCCTTTAGTATGGCAGCGGATTCTGTGCCGCACAACGAGTCCCCAAAGGCAATCGCAAAAGTCTTTATCGCTGTTTCTGCGGGTATGACACTTGGTGTGCCACTTACTAGCTTTATCGCAAGCAATACAAGCCTTGAAATGTCCTTTGTCTTTTTTGGTGCGCTTAATGCCCTAAGCCTCCTTGCCACACTTGTATTTATCCCCAACCAAAAGAAAGAGCAAAAAGCCTCACAAAAAGAGCAATTCAAGGTGTTGGCAAAGCCCATAGTTTGGGTTTCTGTCATTGTTGTAATGCTCCTAAATGGCGCAATGTTTGGCTTTTATAGCTATATGAGCGAGTTTTTGCTCAATTTCACGCAAGTTTCCTTTAACCTCATCAGCGCACTTTTGCTTATTTATGGGCTAAGTAATGTCATCGGCAACTTCATCGCGGGTAAAAGCCTTGTGAGTGCGCCTCAAGCGACTTTAAGAATCGTGCCTTTGAGCCTCATCGCGCTGTATGTCGCGCTCTTTTTTAGCGGAGGCAATGCGTGGGGTGCGAGTGTGATTCTCATCATTCTTGGAATCTTTGCGGGGGTTGGTAATAATATGGCGCAATTTGTCGTAACCTCACCTATCCCAGAGGCAAAGGAACTCGCAAATGGACTTTTCATCAGTGCTGCAAATATCGGAATCACACTTGGCACTTCTCTTTGTGGGCTGTTTATCTCACTAGAGGGCTCACGATTTGCAGTTTTAGCAGCAATGTGCTTGGTGGTTTTAAGTATTATATTTTTAATGCTTAGAGGGCAGATTCTAAAGAGTAGATAAAATATGGAATATAAGGTATTGGGTTAAAAAGGGGCTGTTTGCGCACCTTGATAGAGATGAAAATAATGTATGTTACTTTGATGAGCGGGATTTGCAATGGGTGGCATTGATGCAGTGTATGCGCGAAACTTAGCATAAATTGCACTAAATGCTTTGAGAGAGGATTAAAATCTTTAGGTTTTAAATGTGAATCTTCGCTCATAAAGCCCCCCTTAATGTTTTATCAGTATATTATACAAAAACTCACTTTCTTAAAATTTCATTCTAGGAGCAGTTTTAAGTGTGTGGGCGTAAATGCGATAAGCCTTGCATAGAGCAAACCCCGCAATGAGACTTAAAAGCACACAAATGATACAAAACAACCCTGCAAACAAAGGCATTTGCCACAAAAGAGCGCAACCAAAGCCCATGATAAACAGAATCAAATGCGCTTTGATAATACGTTGTGGGACAGTCTCGCGCATATTTGGAAGTTCCAAAACTCCATTATAGCTTAGATGAAACCACGTTAAAAACGGCACAATCTTATACATCATCGCATACACAATCGCCATTACACCGCCGACAAACACGTTAATGCTGACATTCACAAGCACTTCTAACCCTATCGCTCCCCACATGAGCACACCTGCAACCACAAATGCGCCCAAGCCAATGCGCCAAAAGGTAATGGAAGCCTCTTTGATTTTGCGTTTGCGTCTGCTTAAGATGGACAATCCCAAAGCACCAAAACACGTGATAAATCCACCACCAAATGCTAACGCCAACTTCTCCAAGCCAAACCCCAAAGAAAGCGCAAAGGCTAAAAGCAAAAGTGGCACAACAGCGACAAAGAACATCTTAGGAAATGTGGGTGCGACATAAAACATCGGCAGCACCTGCAAACTCACCCCGACAATTAGCAGCCCTATCCAGCCCAAGCCTCCCAAGCTAAAATGGAATCGTGTGAGCCAAGAGGGCATATCCCACCATTGTGCGTAACCTCCTAGCAGAGTTGCCCCAAACCCAGCAGTGAGCAGGAGTGAGACAAGTGCCGCGCACATATACATAATTGTAGGCGTGAAATGCTCTATCTCGCGGAGTTTGAGTGCCACGCTGCCTACAAAAATCAAAATCCCCAGCACCAAAAGCACCAATGCTACCCCAAACAGCGCGAGATTCCACCTAAATGCCGCGATAAATGCCACAAGCCCGAAGTTGAGGCAAGCAATGTAAGAATCGCAGTCATTTTGGGGGATTGCAGTCGCACGCCAGCGAGGACAGGCAGCATTTGCGAGAGGGCCAAACATCATTAGTAGCAAGAATCCGATGCTAAAGCAATGGATAAAGTAGATTCCTTGTAGGCTAAAGCCCCCTTGCCACGCTTCTACAAGCCCCAAGATTCCAGCCCAGCCTAAATACACTTGCGCGTTGAGAAAAAATCCAAAAACAACAGCCAAAGGCGGGGCTTGTGTGAGCGAGATTCCTTGATACATCAATCCTCCTTCGCCGCGAGGTAGCTTTCCACCGCTTCTTTTTGCCCGATAAGGATATGGAATCTTTCCCCCGCCTTGTGTGTGTGGTAGTGGAGATTCTGCGCCTTGATAATTTCATAAAGTGGAAATGGTTCTCTGCGGTGAATCATTAGCAAGAGTTTGCCTTCCCGAGCCTCTTTCAGTGCGCTTGTCATTATCTCTAAAAGGCTCGGGGTGTTCTAGTGCGGAGACATCATAGACTTTACATTGAGCTAAGTTGCGCGACAAGTTCATCGTTACTTGCCCCTAAGTGCATTTGTATCATATTGTAGAGCATTTGCTCCTCTTTCATATTGTGCTGTTGGAGCAATATCATCATTGAATCGCTTAAGCCAAAAAATGCCTCCTCATCGCCCTTTTCTAGTGCTGCTTGAATCTGTTCTAGCAGTCCGCGCATTTGGTTGTGCTCAAAGGTCATCACTTCCACAGGTCCGCCGCTCATTCCAGTTGCCTCTACAAACTTGACAAAGAGTAATTCCTATTCTTGTGCGAAGTGTTTAAGTGTATGCGCCTTGAAAGCCTCAAATGCTGCTTTGGCTTTCTCAAAATTGCCCACATTGACGCATTCTTCAATCTTTGCAAACTCTTCATCACACACGCGGTGTTCTTGTGTCATATAGTCTTTGATGAGCATTTGCTCTCCTTAATTTTAGTGCGAATCTAAACACATATAGAAGCAAAAAATGTTAACCTTAGTTAGTATTTTTGAAGTAAAATCTGTGATGAAGATATTTAATCCACTCCATAACCTTAGAATCCGCTTTTATTTCTTTGGGCTGATAATGTATTGCTTACAGGCTTTACCAAACCTCCTTTGGCTTATCTTTCCGCCAGCAAATGACCCTCTAGCCTACAATTATTCGCCTTATGCGTGGCTAAATGCCTTAGAGTTTTTAAGCGGGAGTGGAGTAGTGGCAAGCCTCATTTTGTTAGATTCCAAACATTTAGAGCGCAAAAGGCTGTTTTTGTATCTTGCCCTGCTGTGCTTGTGTGTGTATTATATTGCGTGGATATACTATTTTTTAGAGTTTGCAACCTTTCTTGTCCTCTTTAGTATAGTCTTAATGCCGCCTTTATATTTCGCGCTTCTTGCCCTTTATCTACAAAACCGCATAATGTTTGTTCTATGCGTGCCTTTTGGCATAGCACATTGTTGGATAAGCGCGCAAGGCTTATGGATTGTGTAGAATCTCACCCCAATACTCGCCTTAAATGCGCCGCATAATCTTTAATATATCGCTCCACTTGCGGATTTTTGACAACATCATTACACATAAAGGTAGGCAAAACTTGCATTCCCAAAAACTCGTGCGCCTTACGCAAATGCAAATACACGATTTCCACTCCCAAGCCCTCAAAAAGGCGTCCTTGCAAAGTCGCATTGAGCCTCCCACTATCCATTCCAAATTGTTTTGAACCGTGGAAAGTGCTTTTTGAATCTTGCAAACACAATGCGTGGCAAACCAAATCAAGCTATACAGAATTTTATATCATCAATGCCCTAGAACCTACTCATTTATGGATAAGTGAGCTACAAATTCCCCTCGCAAACAAAGGAGGCACACTATGAATTTTGGGTAGCATTGTATCAAACAAATTTGCAACAAGTGTTATTGCAAGACACATCTTCCACTTGCACATTGATTAATAAAGCTGCTAAGTGGCATATTGCGACTGCCTCTTCTATCTTCTCCTTCACCGCTACAATTATTATTAGACACAAATGCGTTGATAGGATTAGGATAAATCTCACGCAAACGCAAAAAATAAAGCATATAAAGATTTAATGTGCCATTGTGCGTAACGACATTATATGCCTCTCTTAAATTGTATGCAAAAGAGTCGGATAATGCTTGCTCATAGTCCTCATAGCTCATATTGAGCACATTAGTTGGGATAAATTGGATTCCATCACCTGTCCGTAACACAGGCATTCCGTGTCCATTGAAGCTGCCGTCTCGTGCAACATAATACATCTGCACCACCCACAAAGTCCCAGCAGGCTGCTGAAATAAGTCCCTCAATGCACTTCTAATCATAATATCACTTGTAGCAAATTCTGAAGATAACCAAAAATGTCCGGGAAAGAGGCTTAGAGCAATGGCTCTATACATTTGTGCTGCGTATTCAAACGCTGCAGAGCGAGATAATCCGGGTGGAGTATTAGAGGCACGGTATTGTTCAAGCGAAGCAGCAAGCACGGGGTAACGTGCGCGAAAAGAAGTAAAAGGATTGCGTCCAAAAGCCGTATCAAAGAAAAAGCCTCCGGATTCTAGTGGGGCAGAAGTATATTCGGTCATTTCAGCAATCATTTGATAGCTTTGTAGCAAGCATACACCACAATCCCCAGCTCTTTCTAAAACGCCATCAGTTGTTGTCGCAATCTGCCATAATCGCTTTTTCCACTCTTGCGTTAATATAAAGCTAGGAGGTAATTGCATGGTAGCTTTTAGATTCTTTATATACGAGCCATTTGCGGGGCAAGTGGGAAGAGAATCTGAAAGATTTGCATTTTTAAATCGCTCCCAATCTTGCATATCATGCCTGAATTGAAAATACGAAGTCTGCCCCTCATTTGTATCTTTAGCTAGAAAATCCGTCTTAGCAGTATAGGGCACACCCCAATTTATGCCATATTTAGTAACGCGTAAAAAATTGCCTAAATAATCCTTAAGCATTGCACTATCATTATCTGCAAACATAAAAAGATTCCAATTTTGTGCATTTGGTTGAGAGGATTTTGCTTTACCTTCTTGTAGATTTTGCTGCAAACATTCTTCCCAACTCGCCCAATTCCAATCTTGTTTTGCATTCTGCTTAGAAGTGAGGCAAAACATCTTTGCGTTTGAGGGTTCATATTGTGCAATACTGCCATTTTCAAGGTTGAAATACAACTCTTGGGGGACATTTTTGATAGATTCATTGTTGTTGCGCAAATAATACAAATCAAAACCTTGAGTGGTGATAAACTTCCATGCAATAAAGCCCCTTTGCATTAAAGGTGCAGGAGTGGCTATTGTATTGAGCCATTCTTGCATATTATGGAGGGTGAGATTGGATTGCATGCCTTTAGATTGGCTTTTTTGCAAGGTAAGGAATCCATTGCTCATCTGAACTATAAAGCGTAAATCAGGAGTGTAGAGCATATTATCTTTGATTGTAAAACTTTGCGTTTTATCATCAATGACACAAGGTCTTACAATCAGCCGCTTGCCTTGAATATATTCTTCATTTTCTGCGCTCAAACAGACCCAAGTATCAAGCAGCTTCCATGCTATGCGGCTAAAGACATCATAACGTGCATCGATTGCTTCTTCGCAATCTTTTACGCCCACATAACCTTCAGATTGCGTAAAGATAGGCGTGAGGCATTGCGTCAGTGAATCGGGTTTGCTTTTAAAGGCAATGGGTCTGTCTTTGGGCTGATTGGCGAGTTTTTGAGGGACTTGCTGGGGATTTGTCGTGTTATCAAACGCAAAAGCAGAGGAAAAGAGCACACAGAAGCTAAAGGAAAGGAAAGCAAGGGTATATAAGCGTAAAACTAGGCTTTTCATAATAAGGATCCTTTTGAAGTAGATTCTAAATTTATGCTATTATTATAGCAGTTTTGCCTGAATATAAAATTTTGCCTGCTTGCAAATGCTATCGAAAGACCAGGTATTTGCTAAGGCACGATTACATCATTGTGCTTAACGATTTGCGCGAAGCTGAAACCTCCTGCACATGGCAAAGCGACAAATGCCATTGCATCAGAAAATCAACGCGATTCAATTGCGCCTCCGTTGTCCTCTTGAGCGAAGCGAGACATCTTACTGATTCTTGTAGCTCGGGATTCTTCAGTCGCGAGCGGCTTCAGAATGACAGATAGCGGATTCTTGAGCAAGTCTCCAATTGGAATCGCAAAAGTTAAAACTTTTGCGATATAATATATAAAAAAGGTCGCCCATTGAATCCAGCCCTTCTTGCTCATTATGAACCCTTCTTGCAAGGTTTGCGCAAGGCAAACAACAAGCTTGACCTTGATATGATGCTTGTTGATTTTGCCAAGTCAAACGCACTTGTCGAGATAGAAGCCGATACCTCCGAAACCAAGCAACAGATTGCACAAACTTTGCGCGAAAAACTCTACACACTCATTCTTGCCGAAGGCGATATTTTCGAGCAGGATTATGTTGCACTTTATGTGTTCTTTGCCAATATCGAACTGCCGCTCGATGAACGTTTTGTGCCTTTTGTGCAGCTCGCTAGCAGCCAGCTTGAGGCAATAAATACCCTCGAAAGCGCCGAGTCTGTCGTGCTTATCGAGCTTGCAACAGTCAGTTTATTCTTGCAAGGCAAAGCCTTTGAATCGCTCAAATTCTATATCCAACACATGAGTCTTGTGCATCTCTCTGATGCCGTCTATATGCAGCGCTGCACGTTTTCGCTCGGCTTCTTGACCAAGCTCAACATCAGCTTTGATGTGGTCTATCCCATTTTTGAGGAACTCTTTGATGTCCAACATATCCTCTCGCTTTCGCCACTAGCGCGGCGCAGTGTGTTTGTTTGGACATTGCACCAATGGTGGAATGTCCCGAGTTTTTTCAACCACCTCTCGTGGGCAAAGCTCTATCCACTCTGGCGCGAGATTTTCTATCAAGTTCTTGAGAGTGATTTTGAGTTTGCTGTGTACTTGCAATTCTTTGTCTATCATTTCATGGGCAATAGCTTCCACACACAAGAACAATGGAAGGGCTTTATGGACGACTTTTGCAAGAAAGCCGAGCCCTACTATGTCGCCTTTGGCAAAACGCAGCCGCCATGCAAAAAGGAACAGAGCAAGGGCAAGAAACTCGTGGGATTCTTGCGCGATAGAATCGTGCAAAATTCGCCCGGAAAGGTTGAATATTCATTGCTCAAAGCGCTGCAACAAAGCCCCGAGATTCGGCAGCAATATGACTTCAAAATCTATCTCATGGGCTTTGTCGAAAAGAGTAACAATGACGAAGCATTTATACGCGACATTGAAGCATTGGATGTTGAAGTTGTCGATGTCGTGAGCGCCATCAACAACAACTCCGCGATTAAGATGCCCTATTATGCCTCGCACCTGCAACGAGCGCTCGCTGTGCGCAATAAAATCATTGACGATGGTGTCGATATTCTGATTTCAACCAACAATGGCTATGGTATTAGCGATTTGATTCTATGTGCCCGCAGCGCGCCGCTGCAAATCTTTTATAGCCACGGTAATGGCGTCTATGACATCGCTGGAATCGACAAACGTATGAGTCATTTTCAGCCCGAAGGTGGCTTGTTTGCTTTTGAACAAATCATTGTCCCGATGGACATCGACCGATTCTACAACCCGCCTGTTACTAAAGAAGCGGTTTTTGCCGAGAGTAGCCGCTACCCAAAAGACAAAGTCGTGCTCGGCGTGATTGGCAGGCTTGTGAAGGTGGATTGTGAAGAATATCTCGCCACAATCGCTGATGTCTTGCACCAAAACCCCGAGACGATTTTTATCGCCGCAGGAATGGGCAACACGCATAGCGTGCGCGAGAAGGTGCGCAAACTCGGAATCCCCGATGATAGATTCTATATGCCCGGGCATATCGACCCGCATTTGTATGGGCATATCATCGATATTTTTTGCAATACTTTTCCGCTCGTTCAGGGTGAGAGTTTGAGCGAGTTTATGCACAAAGGCAGGGCATTCATGAGCCTTGACATGCAACATTGCTATGAACAATACCTCGCAGCAGACTTTGGCGAGGAGCTCCATGCGCTCAAGATGTCGCAGACTGTGCTGCTCTATATCCGCAATGCGGAGGATTGCAAGCCGGGCTTAAAGAATTGGAACGAGATTCTTAACGACCCCGAAGCCGTGCTGCTCTGCACGCCCGCACAACGCGAGATTCTCGCGCCGCTCGCGCCCGAGCAATGCCGCTTGGTTGTGGTGGAAAAAGGTGAGGAAGAGCTCAAGATTCTTTCTGATTTTGTGCTGTATGTGGCTGATGATTGTCTCTATTCAACCGATGGCGCGATAATACGGCTTGTATTCAAACCGATTTTTCAATTCCTGCGCTTTTATAAAGGCACAAGAATCTACAACCGCTGTTATTCCGAGTTTATGCCCAAATACCCCGAGCTTTTTATGGGTGAGAATGGAATGCCCATCGGAAACTATGTTTTTGCCTACACTGTCGATACATACAAACAAAAGCTGAATCGAATCATTCAAGATGAGCAATTGCGCAACAAAATCGGCAGGGCATTCACCAAGCAGTTCGAGTTTCTCCACAAAGAGCAACAAGAGCTTTGCGCTAAAACATTCTTAAGAATCTGCTCATGACAACCGCTCCTTTTCCTTCACGTATTGTGCTTGAGCTCACGCCGCTGTGCAATCTCGCATGCCATATGTGCCCACGGCACTATATCAAAGAAAGCGATGGCTATATGGATTCCGCGCTTTTCATGCGGCTTGTCGATGAGATTGCGGCGCACAATCCACAGGCAATCGTCCTGCCCTTTTGGCGCGGCGAGAGCTGTTTGCATCCCGAGTTTGCCACGCTTTTGCAATACGTCATCGACAAAGGTTTGCGCATTCACCTAAGCACCAATGGGCATTTTGCGAGCGAGCAAAATTGCGCGGTGTTCTATCAATGCGAATTCCTCACTTTTAGCATTCATACCAACAAGGGCTATGAAAACGCATGCAAGATTCTTGCCAACAAGCCAAAGGATTGCACAACGACATTCCAAATCTCGTTTGTCGATTCGGAAAAAACCACAGCAACATTTTTGCAACATTGCATTCATGATAGCAATCTTTTGGGCTTTGATAGCATTCGCCTCTACAAAGAGCACACGCTCAATGGCGAGTTTGGCAAAAGCAGCGCGCACAGCGCACATAAGCGCGTGTTCTGCCCCAAATTGGTCCATACATTTGTGGTGAGCAGCGATGGTTATTTTAGTCGTTGCAACCATATTTGGAAAACACAAAAAGAGTACAATTTGCATGATTGCAGCATCGCGCAAGTCTGGCAATGCGAAACCATGCAAGCCATTCGCCGCGACTATCCCGATTCGCAATGTGCGCCATGCGACCAATGGAGTGGCCACACATGTGGAGAATCGTGGCAAAACCGCAACGGCACAATTGTGCATAATGTCTTTGACTAGGAGTTGGCATGCGGATTCCCATTAGCAAGCCCTATTTTGATGCGCAAGATAAGCAGAATCTCATAAAACCGCTCGAGAGTGGCTGGGTCGTGCAAGGTCCGTTTGTCAAAGAGTTCGAGAATCTCTTTGCCTCCTTTGCGCGTGTTCCGTTTGCCGTTGCTTGCAGCAATTGCACCACAGCGCTCCACCTCGGACTACGTGCGCTAGGAATCGGCGCTGGCGCACATGTTGTCGTGCCAAGCTTCACCTACATTGCCTCGGCAAATGCTGTGGAATACACAGGCGCAACGCCCGTGTTCTGCGACATCGACTTGCGCACATTCAACCTCGACACAGATTCCTTGCAGAACATTTTAGAATCCCAAAAAATCGATGCCATCATGCCTGTGCATCTCTTCGGGCTTTGCGCGAATATGCCGCGTATACTCGAGCTTGCGAGGCACTATGATGTGCGAATCATCGAAGATGCGGCATGCGGCTTTGACGCGAAAATTGGCGAACAGCACAGCGGCAGCTTTGGCGATTGCGGCTGTTTTAGCTTTCATCCACGCAAGGCGATTAGCACGGGCGAGGGCGGAATGCTTATCACAAAAAGCGCTGCTCTCGCTGATTTGGCACGTTCAATGCGCGACCATGGAGCGAGCACATCAGATTTGGAACGGCACAAAATGGGTGGCTCGCTTCTACCAAATTTCGATATTTTGGGCTACAACTATCGCCTCACCGACCTTCAGGGCGCGCTTGGCGTCTCGCAAATGCAAAAAGCCACGTTCATCATGGAGCGCAGACGTGCAATCGCAAGCGCCTATTTTGCCGCGCTTGCCGACCACCCTTTCTTGCTTGCCCCGATGATTCCCGAAGGCTACACGCATGGATTCCAAAGTTTTGTTTGTCTTTTTGGTGGCGCGCAAGCGCTAGAGGCGCGCACTCTCGCGCAAATCGATTCGCTCAACGCGCAACGTAACGCGTTCATGCAAAAGCTCGAGCAAAAAGGAATCGCGACACGACAAGGCACGCACGCGGTGCATACGCTTGGATTCTACCGCGATAAATACGGACTTAAAAGCGAGGATTATCTCAAGAGTTATGCGGCAGACAGACTCTCGATTTCGCTGCCGCTGTACGCGTCTATGAGCGAATCCGAGCTTGACTATGTCCTCACAAATCTTAGGGCGCTCTAATGTGCGGAATCGTGGGTGCGCTTAGCCTCGCAACTCCGAGCGTGCAGACACAGAATCTCGAATCGATGCTCTCGCTCATCACACATCGCGGACCCGATGACGCGGGCTATCTGTTCTACCACACAGGCACGCGGCACAAAAGCCAAGTGTCGTTCTATCAAAACTTCTGCGATTCCGAGTTTGCGCACCTAAGCCCCTTGCTGCCGTGCTTGCAAGACCCTCAAAGCCAAAGGGAACTGGGGCGGCATGAATGGGATTTGTTTCTTGCGCACAGGCGGCTTGCGATTATCGACAAATCGCCAGCAGGACATCAGCCAATGAGCGACCTCTCACGTAATATTTGGCTTTGTTTCAATGGCGAAATCTACAACTTCAAAGAATTGCGCACACAGCTCCAACAACTCGGACACCAATTCTTTACGCAAACCGACACCGAAGTGCTGCTCTATGCGTATGTGCAATGGGGCATTGATTGTGTGCAGCGGTTCAATGGCATGTTCGCCTTTGCGCTCTATGACAACTTCAAAAAGCGGCTCTATCTCGCGCGCGACCGCTATGGGATTAAGCCACTCTATTATGGAATCACCCCCGAAAAGACATTTGTCTTTGCAAGCGAGAATCGCTCCATTGTGCGCTATGATTCGCGCTTTGGCGTGCTCGATTGTGAGGCGCTGCTCGAGTATTTCACGTTTCAAAATATCTTCACTGACAAGACATTTTTTAAAGGAATCCATCTCCTTCCCGCGGGACATTATCTCACAATCGACCTCGCAACACAAAGAATCGATACAACGCAATATTGGGATTTTTGCTTCCAAAGCGCGACAAGCCTTGACGAAGATGCATGCGCAGCAGAGCTCGAGCGGCTTTTCCGACAAAGCGTATCGCGACAATTGATGTCTGATGTTCCTATTGGCGGCTATCTTAGTGGTGGAATCGACAGCGGAAGCATTTGCGCACTCGCCACAGAATCACTGCCTTATCTCAACACATTCACGGTCGGCTTTGACCTCACAAGCGCGAAAGGAATCGAGCTCGGATTCGACGAGCGCGCCGTGAGCGAGCGGCTTTCGTATCTTTTCAAAACCGAACATTATGAAATGGTGCTCAAAAGCGGCGACATGGAACGTTGTCTGCACACATTCGCCTATCATCTCGAAGAGCCGCGCGTGGGGCAGAGCTATCCCAATTTCTATGCCGCAAAACTTGCAAGCAAATTCGTGCGCGTGGTTTTGAGCGGTTGCGGGGGCGATGAGCTGTTTGGCGGCTATCCTTGGCGCTATTATCAAGCGCTTGATTGCCATGATTTTGACGATTATGTCGATAAATATTATCTTTTTTGGCAACGTCTTGTACCCAATAGCGAGCTGAAAAATCTTTTTGCGCCCATTGCTCAAGATGTCGCGCATGTTTGGACACGTGATATTTTTAGGAATGTTTTGCAACACACAGCACCAGCAAAAACAAAAGAAGATTACATCAATAATTCTCTATATTTTGAAGCAAAGACATTTTTGCATGGATTGCTCGTTGTCGAGGACAAACTTTCAATGGCGCATTCGCTTGAAACGCGCGTGCCATTTTTGGATAATGAGCTTGTCGACTTTGCCCAAAGTATTCCGCTACATTACAAGCTTCGCAATCTCGAACACCAACGCATTAATGAGAATGATTTGGGCAGCAAACGTGCGGTTTTGAAAAAAACAAATGACGGCAAGCTCATCTTTCGCAAAATGCTGCAGAACTTTTTGCCAAACGAGGTAACAGACGCGATTAAAAAAGGCTTTTCGAGCCCTGATAGCAGCTGGTTTGAGGGTGAATCGCTCGCCTTTGTGCGCACAAAGCTTTTTGACAAACATGCGCCATTGTTTGATTATCTCGACTACAACACAACGCATCGCCTCGTGAGCGAGCATTTAGAGGGCAGGGCGAATCGCCGATTATTTATTTGGTCATTGCTCAATTTCAATGAATGGTGCACAATCAACCTTAGGAGATAACGATGGACATACAGACTCTTTTTACCAAACATATTCCGTTTAATGCACAACATTTTGCGGACGATTTGCATGAAGTCGCAAAGAATCAGGCGCAAACGGCAGATGTGTTCAGCAAGAAATGGATTGGTTATGCAAACAAAGCAGAAGAAGACGAGCAGCAGCGGCTGTGGGACTTTCAAAAAGAATGGTATCTGCGGCTCTATGGCTTTCCTAGCGTTGAGGCGCTTGCAGAGTTTTTGCAACAACAGCGCGTTGTGTTTGACGCGGGTTGTGGGCTGGGCTATCTTTCCGATTGGTTTGCAAGCCTTGCGCCTGAAACGCTCATTATCGGAATGGACATTTCCGAAGCGGCAGAGGAGGCGAGCAGACGCTATCAGCGCCCAAATCTCTATTTTTTACGTGGTGATATTGCGCGCACGCCTTTTGCAAATGCAGTGATTGACTATGTCAGCTGCCACGCCGTCATCATGCACACCCAAGACCCTGCTGCAACATTTGCCGAGCTCGCACGTGTGCTCACAGATTCGCCAGAAGTGTGCGGGGGGGGGGGGCAATTTGCCTGTTATGTTTATGCCAAAAAGGCATTGCCGCGTGAACTTTGGGATGATTATTTCCTTTATATTATACACATATCCCCGCCCACGACACACCTGAGCAGAG
>CAMWUR010000035.1 GCA_947177485.1 uncultured Helicobacter sp. | reverse complement strand
TCGTGAATAAAATCGCTGATGATATTCTTGAAGATGTGAATAAGAAAAAGTTTTAGTATGGAATGAGAGCAAGACGCCCGCCAATCCAACGTATCAGCTGAACTAGAGCAAAACTCGTGTGAAAGCGGCAGAATGTTATCATTATCAACATTAAAGGCTTCTCATGCTCCAACGCGCACGTAATAATATTTCTGTCTCGTTTTTTCGCGAGGCAGAATATGCAACGATTGTCCTTGATACTCTCGAAAAAGAAGCCTATTTTGAACAATTGAGCAGTGGTGTCGTGCGTAAGCGCAAAAATCCCAACAAAACCTATACGGGGGCAAAAAACCTCCGAACGCAATTTCTTGCTGCGCTCAAACAATTGGGCGATGTGCAAACGGCAAATATTTGGGCAAGAAAACTGATTGTTGAACCTGAAACAATCGAATCTTTACGCACACAGATTCAAACGACTTTACGCAAGAATCGTATCTATGGAGTGGTAGAGATTCATTTACAAGATTATGAAATCAATTCAACACATATTCAGTTTGTGGGCACACGAGCGGAAGAAGCAGAGAGACGGATTGCTGAAATTGTTGTGCGCTTGGGATATGAAGATTCCTTTGCCAGCGCCGTGGGCAAAGAAATGCGACAAGAGATGTCTGAAATGCCTCTTGTACCTAGCCCAAGCCCAAGAACTCCAACCAAAGAAGCGACAAGCATTGACGATTTGGTAATTGACATTATGGAGGAAATCAAGACGTTGCAGAATCTGCGGGATAAGCTCATTGATGATGCAAAGCGCAAAAGCGGCAAAAAAACAGAGCAGCTTCTCGAGCAATTTGAGCGCAAAAAAGCACGAGATGAAGACACCGAAACATTGCTAGAACGTTACAACAAACGCAAAGAAAAAGAATAGTGAGCTTTTTGGAGTATATAAAAAACTATTTTTGTGTCTTGTATGGGAGAGTCGATTCTAACTCTTAAAAAATTTATATATTTTATTTCTATGCCCAATATGAATGATAACAATTAATAATTCATCATCTTTTATCTTGCAGATAAGACGATAATTACCAACGCGGTATCGCCAATAATTTTTTAAATCTCCAACTAAGGATTTTCCCATATCTCTTGGGTTTTCTAGTGCTTTAATTTTCTCGATATATCGTAAAATTTGTATTTGTACTTCTCTATCAAATTTTAAAAATTCCTTTCTTGCTTTATTCTCAAATTTTACTTGCATTGATATTTGCTTCTTTCATCACATCGTCAATACTGATAAGTTTTGGATTTTTGAGCAATCTTTTTTCGGCTTCTAGGGCTGCTTTATAATCTTCTAAGTCTTCTAAATACTCTCTCAATGCTTCAAAAATAATTTTATCTTTGTTTTGATGTGTGGTTTGCTCTATGAACGAAAGCAAATCAAAAGTATCTTTAGAGAGTGCGATTTTCATTGGTTACTCCTTTATTTGCTTGAATACCAAAATCTAAAGATTTTTTCTCTAACAGAATATCAAAAAATGGTAAACAAAATCAATGCAATCCAACATGTAATATTCTCTTGGGCAATAGGGATTTTGACAATTGCTAGAACACTACAATAGGCGCAAAAAAGAATAAAACAAGGTTATCCTTACACGCGCCGCACATCACGTATGAGCATGAACGATTCGGCATATTGCAAACCCACACGCATGCCTTGCAATTGGGCATTGAGCCTGATACCTTCAAGACTTCTTGGGTGCGGGTATACGCGTCATTCAGATTGATAACATTGCATTGCCTTGAGTTTGTCTCTGTTGGGAATACAATTCACTGCCACAATCCCTGCAATCCTAGCTATGGCATGAGCCAAATCCCAAAATACAACCCCAAAATAGTACAAAAAAGAACAAAGATTGTCCAACAAAATGCGATAGAAAGATATGTGTGCAGCGGGATAGAGATTCTATATCTTTTGAGACTCGCAAGCCATAAGAGTGTAGCGAGCGAACCGATTGGAGTGAGCTTTGAGCCAATATTGCAGCCGAGCAGATGTGCAAAGACCAAATGCAGATTGTCAATGCCCTTTAGCGTTAAGTCGCCGAGCATGACCATGGGGAGATTGTTGATGAGACTACTACCAAATGCGCTTAGAAATCCAACGGCAAGAAGACTTAAAAATGCGCCTTGTTCAAGAATCTTGATAGCTCCTGCTTCCAAAATTTCTAATAATCCAGCATTTTTGAGACCAAAAACAACAACAAAAAGCCCGAGACTAAAGGGCACCACGTTAAATGGGGAAGATTTGAGCAGCTTAAATGGCTTGATTCTGCCTAGTTTCATTCCATAACCAAGTGCCAAAGCTGCACAAAGCCCCACAAAAATGCAGAGCGGAATCCTAAAATATGCACCAAACGCCGCGCATAGTGGTAAAAGCGCAAGCAAAGAAAAACAAAAACAGATTCCAAATGTGCTTAGAGATTCGTTCTTGAAATCTTTTGATACAATCAAAGTCTTGGGTAATTTTCTGCCATAAAAAAGCCAAAAGATAGCAAGCGACGAGAGGATAGCAAAAATTTGTGGTAAAGCCATATATTTTAGAAAATCGATAAATGGGATAGCAAAAAATGAGGCTGTAAGGATATTTGTTAGATTCGAGATGACAAAAAGATTGGAAGCAAAATCGCTGATAAATGCCATGCAAAGTAAAAAGACGAGCAAAACGGCATTGTTGCCCTCTTTTTGCTGTGAAAAAAGCGCGAACATAAGAGGGGTGAGGACAAGAATCGCGCCATCGTTTGCAAAAAATGTTGCGAGAAAAGCCCCAAAAAAGATAAGAAAGATAAAAAGCTTCCACGTTTTGCAATAAAAGCCCTGTTTGCCATTTTCCAAAACAGAAGCGCCGGCAAAAGCAAGAATCCGATGAGCGAGAAATTCGAAAAATAAAATACGTTCCAAGGCGAGCGTGAGGACGATGAGCCCCACCAAAACCAATGTAGAATCCCAAACCATCGCCCATACAAAAATGACAGCATCAATATCCACGATTCCACATAAAAAGGCAACAAACGCACCAAAAATGCTGATGAGCCAAGCAGGAATTTGAAATGGACGTGTATAGATAAGAATCATCATGATGCTAAATAGGAGATAGGGCATTGTCTCTATCCTTATAAAAATTCATCATTTATTTTGTTTTAAAATCAATGCATCGATTCTTTGCTCCAATTTCTCATTTTTCTCTTTCAGCTCCTCACAACGTTCTTTCAAGAATCTATTCTCGATGTTGAGCCTATCAATGAGTGTGCTTTGTTCGTCTAGCTCGTTCTCTTTTTGTGTGAGCAATGCAGCGAGTTTGTCGATGTCTTTTTGCAACCTCTCTGCGAGCTCATCGAGCGATTGTTGCAGGAGTTGTTCGGCTTTTTCTTTGTAGAGATTGTATTCATTGACCTTTTCGCTGATTGTTGCGCGCAATGAACCGATAGTTTCTTCGCGCTTGGCAATCGTCTTTTGGTATTCATCTAATGTTTGCTCGTTTTGTGCGCATTGCTCTTTGAGCGCAAGAATCTCTGTGTCTTTGTGTGCAAGGTTCAGCAAATCTTTGGTGAGCAACAGCGAGGCGAGATTGGTTGTGTCATCATCACGATATTTCTGCTTGACAAGCTCGAGTGCTTCTTTAATCGTGATTCCGCTTTCAAGCTGTGTGTGGAGATAGTCATAGGCGCTCATTGCTTGTTCTTTTGCCTTCTCTAGCCGCAAGGTGCATTTCTCCTCCTCTTTGCGCTTGTAGGCTTCAAAATTGCGCTCGAAAAAGTCAGCAATGGCATCATTTGGTGCAAAGCGAATCTGTGTTGGGGCTTTTTGCAGTCGCTCCTCAATCGATTCTGGGGGCAAAGAAACACGTGTCTTTTGCGCCTCCTTTTGCAGCTCGGCTTTGGCGTCTGCTCTTGCGATTATTTGCTGCTTCTTTTGTTCGCTTGCTTGCAAGATGTCCTCTCCGCTTAGCTCGCAATCGACCTTGCCGCCCATTCCGTTGGTGTAGGTGTAGCGCAAGCTTAGATGTGGAATCTGATGTGCGAGCTCGAGGCAGATTCCACTTAAGATGAAGTTATTGTCTTTGGGGTTTTTGAAATTGTCCTTGAGGCTATACGCCTGCTTTGCGGTGTGGATTGCGAGCCTGTTTTCGTGCTCATAATAGCCTCTGCGGCTATAATAGAGCTCGACACTCTGTGCGTGGAGAGAGCGAAAGTCGAGGAAGGAACGCGTGGAGAGTTCGGAGAAAACCTGCTTGAAATGCGCAATGTCTTGCTCGCTGCAATCATGCAGGCTGATATGGAGATGGGCAATCTCGACATCGGCAATCGAGCTAAGCCCGCGCGTGTTGAGCGCTGTGGCAAGGCGAAAGTCGAATCTGCCAATCTCGCGTTTGAATAGCGCGTTCATCTGCTCGATGACATCTGCTGCTTGGTGCTTTGCCTCATCAATCGTGGCGACATTGTGCCAATAGAGTCGATGTGTCTTGCAAAACTCGGCAAACTCGGCTTGCTCGCCCTCCCAAAAGGGCAAAAGCGCGCTAATGGGTGTTTGCCACAAATCAATCGCGCGCAAAAACTCGGTGTTGGAATCCAGTGTGAGATGGAGTGTCATGGGTGTCCTTTGTGTTACGTTTCTATTTTGTGTGCCCCGAATCGGCGCATGCAGCGTCCTTTTTAGGCATTGTGTCGTCTGTGGATTCTGTGGAAATATTTTTTGAAACAATGTCTTTTTGTGGTATAATAGAAATGTCGGCTGTTGAAGGGGCTTTAGAGCCCTTAGATAAGTCATTCGATTTATCAGCGCAACGGTTTAACCTTGTGGGTGCTGCTTTTGCAGATGGCGTCTCCACCAACAGCCGTGAGTTTTTTTCTAGTCTATTAAATTCAGATATTTTCTTTTGATTGACATGAAAAATGATATTTGTGCCCTTATCGTTTTCTATTGCTACTTCTCCCATTTTGTGGTTTTCTTTCAATCTTTTAGCAGCCAAAATAGCGCCTTCTCTTTTGGCATTTGTAATGATTTCAGGCTCATGCACCACTGCTTGAATCACTTCTGATACCTCTTGCATATCCCTAAACATTTCGGGGTGTTTTTTATAAAGCCTCTGCAAATCTGCAATGGCTTCTGTGTCTCCCAAAAGCCTGGCTAATCGTTCGCATAGGGCGAAAATTTCTAGTATTTTGTTCATCTCCTATTCCTATTTGTTGTGTTATTTCTAATGTGTGATAAGCAAAGAGAGTTTTTTATCATGATAACCTATTATTGCTTTAATGGGGCTTGTGGGGGAATCTGATTGTTCTTTGGAGTTTCTGTAAGCCTCTTTGCGCGATTCTGCTTGAGCCTCTATGCAAATCTATTGCGATTGACACGTTCAATCTTAACGGGCGACAATATGGCAGATTAGAGCAAAAATGCGCTGCTGTCGCGTGTGAGCGCGCGTAGGATTGCCTCGCCCACTTGTTGGCATTCCATCACGCCGATTGTACCCCCGCCGCATTTTGCGAGCCGCAAGATTCCCAAATCCATCAAAAAATGCGCGACTTTTTGATAGTCAAGCTCGCTTTTTTGGTCGAGATGGCGCACGCGGTAGATAATATTTTTTGCACTCTCTTTTCCAAATGTATCACGTATGATTCCGCTAAAGTTTTTATCGAATCGATAGGGGACATTCGCGATTGTCTCGAGAAAATGCACAAAAGTGTAGCCAAGATAGGGATTTCCAAATGTGATGATTTTAGCATTATGTTGCAAAAGCTTATCGAACATCGAATCTTTGCCCAAAACCTCAACACCAATATCCATAAAACTATTAGTCAAACTTCCTTTGATTGCAAACGAAAAAATGGGGCAATGCGTGCGCTGCACGTCGGGCATTTTTAGAAAGCTATCGCCAAGCATGCCCACGCGCGAGGGTGAATGCAAAACATCAAAAACCTCGTTGCGACAAAAGCTATATGTGAAAGTGGGGATTAGAAGATTCCCGCTTTCGCCGCAAAGTTCGAGCAAGGTTTGGCAGATTATTTGGTTAAATGAATCCTTTGGCAACTTTGGCGCGCCAAAGCGATAGAGTTCACTATGCACACAGAGGCTATCGCCCGAGACAATACCAAGAGAATATAAAACATCTTTCAAATCATCTGTGCTATAAACTCTGCTATGAAATTTCCATAGTTCCATTAAATCTGCACTCCTTTTGTGCGCAAAAGATTGCGAATCGATTCAAGGCTGGCATAATCTTCGATATGAATCTCGTCATCAAAAATCGAGATTTTGTAGCTCTCTTCAAGCGCACCAATAAGCGACATGAGCGCAAAAGAATCAAGCAAGCCATCGCCGATAAAGTCTTGACTTTCTAGGTCGATTCCAACAACAATTTCTTGCAATATTTTTTCTAGTTCAGCCATTCTTTTCTCCTAAGTTCAAATCAAATCCAAGCGCATTTTCTCGATTCTCTTTGTAGCCCAAAATTGCATATTCTTTGCCATTTAGAATCACGTGCGGCTTTGGCAAAGCGCCACTCTTGCCACAATCCATACTGCGCAAAAAGGCAGACTTTTTCTCCCAATCCCATTGCAAATCCAAATAGCCACCATTTGGCAAATCGGTGCGTTTATGCAACACAAAATCGCCATTTTCTTGCTGCGACGTCGTCAGATTCCATTCTAAAAGTCGTGGGCAAATTTGCATAAAAGCTTCAAAAGCTAGCTTGAGCTGCTTTTGAGTGAGCGTCAAATATGTCTCGCTAGAATCAAGTGCAATGGATTTTTGGATAATGACAGCGCCACAATCGATGCACGGCACGACACAATGCCATGTGATTCCGCTTGTGCTGTCTTGCTCAAAAATGCTCCACATCTGCGCATTAAGCCCACGATGATGTGGAAGCAAGGAGTTATGATAATTGATGATTTTAAACCGCTCTTGCCTGATAATCTCATCTGGAAAAAGATAATAGTTGTTTGCGCTAATAATAAGTGTTTGTTGTTGGAAAGATTCCAAGAAACATTTTACGTCTTTTTGATGATGAAAATTGTGATATGGAATCTGGTTTTTCTGACACCATGTGCTAAAAAGTGAAAGCGCATTCTCGCGATACGAAGCGCAAACAATGGGACGTTTTTGTAGAAATCGAGCGATATTTTGCGCAAGATTTCCATTGCCTAGAATCACAATTTTTTCAAACATTTCTTGCCTTTCTTTTGCTGTTTTTTGAGCAAACCATGCGCCACAAATTGTGCAATCCATTGTTGAGATTCAAGCAATCCATTGCCCCCGCAAACCTCGCTGATTTCTAATAAATCTTTTTTGCCATCACAATACATCAAGAGATTGCGCATATCTTTGATTTGATTGATGGAATCTTTTGTGCTCAAGGTTGGATAAAGTCCACGTTTTCCAAGTTGGGGCTCGCAAAGAATCGTGTTTTGATAGACAGCATTGAGCTCAAGTACGCGCACGATTCTAAAGACGTATTCTAAGCTTTCACCCAAACTCTCTGCGCTCACAAGGCTTAAGTCGTCAAGACTTGTATGGTATTCGGGATATGTGCCAAATTTGCTACGCATGAGCGTGCAAAAAGGTAAATCAACGCCCGGAGCACAATATTGCCGCTCATCGCTGCCACGTTCTAAATAGCTATATTCTTTGGAGTTTGGATAATAATGCGTTAAGACATGGCGCGCGACTCTATCAGCAAGATTGTTGCCATTACGTGAATGCAATACCGAAAAAGCGCGATTATCACCAATACAAGTCAGCACAAAACCTGCAATGCAATTTCTTTGCAAAGATTCTAAATGACGACTTAAGTAATAAATACTCCCAATTGTTTCGGGCAAAAAGAGAATGCGGAAAGAATAGCGATTGTCTCTTTGACTCAAAATTTTAGCAAGCGCAAATGCAATCGCGATGCCGCTTAACTCATTATTGACCATTTGAGGGTGGCAGATATAAGTGCTAAAAACAATCTCTTTTTTACAGCTGCCTTTGATATAAATCTCGCCATAACTCATTGCACCCTCTGTTAATGTGCTTTGAATGCAAACATGGAATGTCTTTTGCGAATTGCCAAAGCGTGCCTTGAGCCGCAAAAATTCATTGAAACTCAAACAGAATCCGAAACGTTCTTGATAATATGAGGTTACATAAGGAATGGCATTTGGTTGGGATTCTAGGGTATAAAGATAAGGTTCAAGCGCCTTGAAACATAAATCACATTCTGTTGGTATAGAATAGCCCAATAAATGTAAGTTATTTGTTTGATAATCGCAAATCTTTTCACCATTTGGTGTGAGGATATAAGCATTTTGCACATTCCATTCAAGCGGAATCTCCCAATCAAAAGCGCGCGTCCCACTCTTGACCTCGAAAATTTGCAACTCTGCGCAAGGCAGAGATTCTTGCATAATGCGCAATGTCTGCCGATTACCCTCGCCTGTGAGGCTGCGCGGAATCGGAAAAAGGCGCTCAATAAGCCGCAACATCATGTTGCCATAATCTCGAAAATTTATTGAATCTAAATTTTTCATTTGCTTCTTTTGCTTTCTGCGATTCTGTGCAACACCCATTGCTGTATCGCACCCCTATCGACCTTGCCATTGCTGTTAAGCGGAAACGAATCGAGCGCAAAAATTTTGCAAGGCAGCATATAAACAGGCAGAATCTCGCGCAAAAATGCAAGGATTTTTTTCGAATCGAGCGTACGTGTTTCACAAACGGCATAGAGCACACACGCGCCATCATGCTCGATGACCACAGCGCGCGAAGGCACGTCGCTTGCCTTGTTGAGCGCGATGTCAATCTCTTGCAACTCCACGCGAAAGCCCGAGATTTTCACCTGTTCATCGGCTCGCCCACAAAAGCAAAACGCGTTAAGCGCGGGCTCAAATCGACCCAAATCGCCTGTTTTGTACCAACGCATGCCCTTTTCAAAAATAAATTTTTCATCTGTTTTTTGTGTGTCGTTGTCATAACCCAGCGCGACTTGGTCGCCACCAAGCCAAATCTCGCCCATTTCGCCTCGCGCAACCTCGATTCCGCGCTCATCGCGCAAACTCACAAACAAGCCTTGATAGGGCAGCCCGAGCGGGACGATGTCGCAATGAAGACGCGGCATGGAATATCGTGCAATACCGCCCGCGCCAATCAGGCGATATTGCATAAAGCTAATCGTGGCTTCTGTGGGACCATAGAGATTGTCGATAAGCGCATTTGGCGCACAGAGAGCAAAACTCTGCGCGAGCGCAAGGGGCAATGCTTCGCCGCAAAACAGCGCGATTTTGAGGCTCGGAAGCGCATTTTCTTTGAGCGCACCCAAACGTTGCAACAGCGCAAGCAACGAAGGAACGGCAAAGAAAACATTGAGATGTTTTTGGGCGATGAACGCGATTGGATTCAGCAGCGCACGGGGCGGAATCACAACAAGAGTTGCGCCACAAAGCAAGGTGCAGAAGATGTCATGCATGCTCAAATCGAAAGTGAGGTCAAAAAATTGCGAGATTCTATCGCCCCTTGCAAAGCCATAGAGAACGTGGATTCGCGCACAATAGTGTGCGAGATTGGCGCGAGAGACAAGGACGCCTTTGGGAATGCCTGTGCTGCCACTTGTGAAGAGTAAATATGCGGGAGAATCGGGATGATTGGGTTTTGCAGGGATTGGAATAGATTGGGACACATTTTGGGTTGGAATCTCGATGAAGCTGTGCTGGGCAAAGCGGCTTTGTAAAGATTGGACATCTGGCACATTGTAGCAAAAAACGCGCATTGGAGGTAAAGAGGAGGCAAGCTTTAAAAAAACCTGCACACAATTTGGGCACAGCAACAGCGGCGCGCCGGGCACGCGAGAGATAATGCTAGATAGACGCGCTATGGGAAATCGCGGATTGAGCGGGACAAAGGTGATGCCCGCCAAAACACAAGCAACAAGGCTAATGTAGACTTGTGGCTCGCGAGCGCCAAAGATGATTAAGCGAGGATTCTGCCCCCCCCCCCGCAACACGTGCTGGACAAGGAAACATGCAAGATTTTCGCTAGACATTAGAAGCGCGCGGTAGGTGAGCGCGGAATCGTACGTTTCGATAGCGACTGTATCGGATTCCGAAGCCTCGCTTAGGGCGCTATGGAGCATAGAATATAGGCTGTCCATCTAGGGTATCCTTGCTTGTTTGGCATAATCTTGGCATGATTATTCTGAAAGGTAGCTGAAACTATATGGTAATGTAGAAAATTTAGGTAAATATAAGATAAAATTTCGGCGAAGAGCTCTTTGGATGAGGCTATGTAGTCATCATCTGCATCAAAAGTTTTTATTTTTGTTTTCAAAATATAATCCTTATTATCATCTGCGATAATGTGCAATGGGTGTGTCTCTCCATACCCCATCACCTTACAGATTCTGTTGATTCGCTTGATTTCCATGCAACACTCCATAGCCACAACATCGTCAACCAAAACCATATCTTGAGCTTTTGGGTATTATACCACACTTTAGTTTATATTTGTCTTATTCAGCATCTCGTTATTGCAATGGTTGCTCGAAACAATCAACGACATTGGGCAACCAAGAATCGTTGATTGCCGCGCTCGCGTTGCTCGCTCGCAATGACGAGCAAGAATCTATTGCGATTCCGAATATTGAGATGTTTCGCTTTGCTCAACATAACAAAATGTGTGCGGCTAAAGTCGCGCCTCCACATTTCACGTTTGCAATTCCAAACAACGGAATCAAAATTGCTTTGAGATTCCAATGAGATGTTTCGCTTTGCTCAACATAACAAAATGTGTGCGGCTAAAGTCGCACCTCCAAATAAGGACACAACATGCGTTATTTGCCCGCACTTCTGTTTGCCGCAATGTTTGGCGCGCAAGATATTACCTTTATCCCCCGCCCATTTGAGAGCGCGACAATGACATGGGACGAGTTGTGGCAACGCGTTGAAGAAAAGGCGCTCAACGAGGACTATGTGCTGTTTCGTGGGCGCAAAATGACGACACACAGAGCCTATCACCGTGTGCGGAGAAAGACGCGAGAGGCGCTGGCAAAAGAGCATGCGCTCGTGCTGATTAAGGGAAAGATTGAGAATTATATCCGCTTTAGCGAGCTAGGAGGTGTTAGTATCGACACAAACCAAAATACATTTGTAACATTTGACATTCGCTATCTCGAGACATTGCGACATATTGGCATTGGTAGCGATTTTTATGCCATGTGCGTGCTGCCGCGCTATGACAAATGCCTTTTGTTGCGCTATCTTGCGTTTGACCCCTCGTTGCCACATGTCGAACGAATTGAAGAATTTGATTATAACCCACGTGTGAATATCCGACAAACACCGGCACAAAAAGAGAAGAAATTTAAAATGATTCCGCCACCAAAGGCGCTCAATCCGCAGGTTGAGCCAAAGCCACACGAGAAAATTGCGCCCCGCTAGGGGCGCGCATGCCTCAAAAATTTTATCCTAAAAGGAGTCCGTAACAACTGCCTGTTTCAACAGCAAGGTGTTTGGACGCGGGAGAAGGACTTGAACCTCCGACCTCCGGGTTATGAGCCCGACGAGCTACCACTGCTCCACCCCGCAACAAAAAGTAAAACAAAAACCTTAACAGCCTTTGTTCTGCTCCGACAAGAAAAGGCTTTAACAATTTATATATGCCATAGCCATAAGGAGTACAACTGGCTGGGGTAGAAGGATTCGAACCTCCGAATGGCAGGACCAAAACCTGCTGCCTTACCACTTGGCGATACCCCAACAAAAGAAGCGAGCCTCTCAATCAAAAATGGCATTATACAACATCTTAAACACATTGTCAAGCTTTTTTGCTATACTTGCGAAAAATTTATCTTTAGGAGAACAAGATGCCACTAGAGCGCGTTCGCGAAGCGATTACCGCAATCAAAAATGGAGAGATGGTCATTATCATGGACGATGAAGACCGCGAAAATGAAGGCGATTTAGTCTTTGCAGCCGAGTTTTGCACGCCCCAAAAGGTGAATTTTATGGCGCAAGAAGCGCGCGGGCTGATATGTGTCTCAATCACCAAAAAGCTTGCTCAAAAACTCGATTTACAACCAATGGTGGCGCACAACAGCAGCAACCATGAAACCGCATTCACTATTTCTATCGATTCTAAAGACGCAAAAACAGGAATCTCGGCATTTGAACGTGACCAAACCATTCGGCTTATGTGCGAGGAAAGCTCAACCCCCGAAACATTCGTGCGCCCCGGGCATATCTTCCCGCTTATTGCCAAAGAAGGCGGTGTTTTGGTGCGTACAGGGCACACAGAAGCAAGCGTGGATTTGTGCCTGCTCGCTGGGCTTAAGCCCGTGAGTGTGATTTGTGAGATTATGAAAAAAGATGGCAGCATGGCGCGCAGAGGCGATAAATTTTTGCTTGAATTTGCGAGCGAGCATAACCTCAAGATTCTCTATGTCTCCGACCTCATCGCCTACCGCTTGCAGTTTGAGAATCTACTCATTCAAAAGGAATCTTGCAAGGTGCAATTTATGGGAAATACATGCGAAAAAAACGTCTTTGTCGACCATCTCGGGCGTGAACACACCGTGTTTGTCTTTAGCACACTCTCGCAAAATGCGTTGTTTAAATTTCACAATATCCGTTCCGACCTCGAGCTTTTGAGCCATAGCGATGAGCTCGAGAATCTCATGCAGTCTATCGAGCTGCTCAAGCAGCAAGGTGGCGCACTTGTCTTTCTACAAACAAGCAGCACAAAGGCAAATGATATTAAAAACTTTGGAATCGGCGCACAGATTATGCGCGCGCTTGGCATGCGCGAATTTCATTTGCTCACAAGTACAGAGGGTGTGCAATTTGTAGGGCTTTCAGGCTTTGGGCTAAATATAAAAGAGAAAGTATTGTTACCTTTTGAAAAAAATAAAAAAAATTAGGTTTTTTCAGTGAATCATCAGCTTGATTTTAGTCATCTCGTGCTACTATCAAATATCATTCAATACAAGCCATAATTAAGGAGGATTGATGTTTTTCAAAGATAAAGAATCGCAACTTCTAGCCCAAGCAAAAGAACGGCTCGAATCCTTGCAAGCACAAAAGCCGCTCCATGAGGGAAGCAGCATCAAAGAAATGCTGCAAAGAAATGGAATCTCACGTCGAGATTTTCTCAAATGGGCAAGCACAATGACAGCAGCAATGGCGCTGCCTGCGAGTTTTGCGCCACTCACTGCCAAAGCCGCCGAAGTCGCCGACCGCTTGCCCCTTGTGTGGCTCCACATGGCAGAATGCACAGGCTGTAGCGAAAGCCTTTTACGCTCTGATGGACCAAGTATTGATAGCCTCATCTTTGACTATGTCTCGCTCGAATATCATGAGACAATTATGGCAGCATCAGGCTGGCAGGCAGAACAAAATCTTGAATCCGCCCTTGAACGTCACAAGGGCAATTATATCTTGCTTGTCGAGGGCGGGATTCCAAGCGGTGGCACAGAGAACTGCCTCACAATCGGAGCTTTAGGGCATACAGGCGCGCATAATTGCAAGGTTGCAGCAGCAAACGCAAAGGCGATTTTTGCCATTGGCTCATGCAGCAGCTTTGGTGGAATCCAAGCCGCAGCGCCCAACCCAACACAGGCGCGCCCGTTGCACAAAACGATTAATCAACCCGTGATTAATGTCCCCGGCTGCCCACCAAGCGAAAAAAACATTGTCGGGACGCTTTTGCATTTCATTCTCTTTGGCACTCTGCCCCCTACTGATGCCTATCGCCGACCCTTGTGGGCGTATGGACAACGAATCCACGACCTTTGTGAGCGGCGCGGGCGATTTGACGCCGGCGAGTTTGTACAACGATTTGGAGATGAAGGCGCTGAAGCGGGCTATTGCCTGTATAAAGTCGGTTGCAAAGGACCCTATACTTTCAACAACTGCTCCAAATTGCGATTCAACAGCCACACAAGCTGGCCTATCCAAGCAGGGCACGGTTGTATCGGCTGTTCAGAGCCCAATTTCTGGGACAACATGGGACCCTTTGAAGAGCCTGTGGCAAACCATCGTTTCCGCCCTCCTCTTGGCGCAACAGGAATGGACAACATGGCAGACAAAGTGGGAATTACCGTCCTAAGCGCTGCTGTAATCGGCATTGCGGCACATGCAGTGTTGAGCACAATCATTAAAGATAAGCACTAAAGGAGCAAAACATGGCAACACGAATTGTTGTAGACCCCATCACCAGAATCGAAGGGCACTTGCGCATTGAAGTGATGGTTGATGATAATAATGTCGTTACAGACGCATTTTCGGCTTCAACATTATGGCGAGGAATTGAAACGATTGTCAAAAACCGCGACCCACGCGATGTGGGCTTTATGGTGCAGCGAATCTGTGGAGTGTGTACCTATTCACATTACAAAGCGGGTATTACGGCTGTGGAAAACGCACTTGGAATCGAGATTCCACCCGCAGCGGTTTATACACGCGCACTTATGAATGTCTCGCTTGTTTTGCATGACCACATGGTGCATTTCTATCATCTGCATGGACTCGATTGGTGCGACATTGTCGCAGCACTTGGCGCAGACCCTGCAAAGGCATCAAAACTCGCGTTTAATTATTGCGAAAACCCTATCGCCACAGGCGAAGACGAATTGCGCGCGGTGCAAAAACGTGTCGCCGAGTTTGCAAACGGCAAAAGCGGGCTTGGACCCTTTGCAAATGGCTATTTTGGGCATAAAACCTATCGATTCTCGCCCGAGCAGAATCTCATCGTGCTTTCGCATTATCTCAAAGCGCTTGAGGTACAGCGCGTTGCCGCACAGATGATGGCGATTTTTGGCTCAAAACAGCCCCACCCACAAAGCCTCACCGTGGGTGGCGTTACGTGCGTGCGCGATATTCTTGACCCTTCGCGCATGGGCGATTGGCTCACCAAATATAAATATGTCTCGGATTATATCAACCGCGCATACTATTCTGACATCGTCATGGCTGCCGAAGTCTATCAGCACGAGCCGAGCGTCATGGGCGGCGAAAATGTCAAAAATTTCCTCTGCTATGCCGAGATTCCTGTCAATGCGACCGAGACGCTTTATAGCACAGGCATTGTGCTTGACCATGACATCAGCAAGGTTGTGCCTATTGATGAAAGCAAAATCACCGAAGAAGCCACGCATTCGTGGTACAAAGACAATGGACCCTTACACCCCTATGATGGCAAAACCGAACCAAACTACACAGGCTTTGTTGACGGGCAAAGCTTGGGAGCTGATGGCAAAATGGTCGATTCCAAACTCCTCAAAACAAGCGAGAAATATTCATGGATTAAATCCCCACGTTATGACGGCAAACCTATGGAAGTCGGACCTCTCGCAACGATTGTTGTGGGGCTTGCTGCGGGCAATCCGCGCGTCAAAGCTGTGGCAACCAAACTCTTGCAAGACACCGGCTTGCCTGTTGAGGCGCTATTTAGCACATTGGGACGCACTGCCGCGCGCATGCTTGAATGCAAACTCTCGGCGGACTATGGAATCGAGGCATTCAATTCGCTTGTCGAGACAATCAAAAGTGGCGACAAACGTACATGCGCGCCCTACAAGATTGACAAAGGCAAAGAATACAAAGGACGTTACATCGGCTCTGTGCCTCGCGGCGTGTTGAGCCATTGGGTGCGCATTAAAAATGGCGTTGTCGAGAACTATCAATGCGTTGTGCCCTCGACGTGGAACGCTGGACCGCGAGATTCAAAAGGGCAAAAGGGCGCATACGAGCATGCGCTCGTGGGGCTCAAGATTAACGACCTCACCAAACCCATTGAGATTATCCGCATTATCCATTCTTTCGACCCCTGCATCGCCTGCGCTGTACATATGATAGACGCTAGCGGCAATGAAATTGGGCAATACAAAATCGACCCGCTCACAATGGGCGCGCTCGCAAGCGCACAAGGAGAATCGCATGGAATCTAACAAAACCTTTACGCGGCATGTCGAGTTCAGCCCGCTCACGCGCATCTTGCACTGGGTACGTGCGCTGTGCATTTTTGCGCTGATTATCACGGGATTCTATCTGGGCTATCCATTCCTCACGTCCGAGCCGGGCATGCAACTCTATGCGCTTGCGCGTGGCTGGCATGTCATTATCGGCTTTGTGCTCATTGGTGCGACATTGTTTCGATTCTATCTCTTCTTTTTCTCGCGAGGTTCTGCTGAAGAGCGCAAATCTTTGCCCGATTCGTTCAGCGCCTCCAAATGGATTGCGATTCTCAAAACCTACTTGCTGCTTGGCACACACCCTAAACAAAATGGGGCGTATAATCCCTTGCAGCTTGTAACCTACACGTTCCTAATGATTCTGATTGTGCTGATGTCTGTTACAGGAATTGTGCTCTATATGCACACCTACCATGAAGGGCTAGGTGGTGCATTGGAGCCGGTATTCAAATCAGTCGAAGTCATGTTTGGCGGCTTGGCACAAGTGCGCTTTATCCACCATTGCACAACTTGGGCGTTTGTTGTCTTTATCCCTGTGCATATCTATATGGCAACATGGAATGCTGTGCGCTACCCAGGAGGTGGGCTTGACACAATTGCCAGCGGCTATCGCTACGAAAAGCAAGAAGGCTAATGTGTGAAAGTTTTACTGCTTGGAATCGGGAATATTTTGTTTGGCGATGAGGGTATCGGCGCTCATCTCGCACATTTGTTTGCAAAAAACTACCGATTCCACAGCGAGGAACATGTGCTCGAGATTGTCGATGGCGGCACGCTCGCGCAGTTTCTGATTCCCACCATCACAAGCGCCGATTCTGTGATTCTGCTTGATTGCGTGAATGTGGGCGAGGACGGCAAAGAAGGCGATGTCTATGCGTTTGATTTTGACAAGATTCCGCTCCACATCACATGGCAAGGCAGCGCGCATGAAGTCGAAATGCTTCAAACGTTGCAAATGACAGCAATCAATGGCGATTTGCCCCCTGTGCATATCATCGGAATCGTGCCGCATGTGATTGGGCACGCAATGACATTCGAACTCTCAAATGCATGTATCGAGGGCGCAAAAACAATGGAAAAGCTCGTCTTGCGCCGCTTGCATGACTTGGGGTTTGAGGCAACACAGATTGACACACAATCCTTGCAAAGCCTTGCGCACACAACCTTTCGGGGCTTTTGATGAGCATCGCACCTCTTGCATTCATCTTTCGTGCGCTTTCGCCTGTGGGCTATTTTGAAAAGCTCATTG
Source organism: uncultured Helicobacter sp. (assembly GCA_947177485.1). Classification (GTDB taxonomy): domain Bacteria; phylum Campylobacterota; class Campylobacteria; order Campylobacterales; family Helicobacteraceae; genus NHYN01. The sequence continues at coordinate 4,836 of CAMWUR010000035.1, read as the reverse complement.
TCGAGATTGCACAAGAACATGTGAGCTGCTTTGGCACACAATTCGATGAGAATCATGGACGCTTTATTCTCAAGGTTTCGGGCAGCAAAGAAGAGCTCACCTCGCTTTCAGACGCGCTATCCACTCTGCCTGTTTCGCTTTTTTTCTGCTTTGAAAAAGTTGAGCTACTCGATGAAAAAGAAGCGATTGAGCCGCGCCTTGATTCCGATTTCCCACCCTTTTTGTTCGAATCGCAGCGCCCACTGCAAAGCTTCGCACTCTCGCAAACACTCGATGAGCAGACTCGTTTTCCTTACAATGGGCATTTGTTTCTCGATGGTGTCGATGTTTTAGGAGACGATGATGCAAAAGAAGGCGTGATTGCCCTAAGCTTTCGTGCGCTTGCCCAAAAGCTCATCGAGGGTGAAGAACTCTATTTTCAAACACTCTATGGCGCGAAGATTCTAAGCCTACGTCCTCAAAATCGCGAATGGATTGTGCCGCTTGACCTTGCATCGCTTGAGCTCCTATTCCGTGCGAGCAAAGCGCAAGCAAGCGCGCTTGCAAGCTGGGAGAAGCCTATATTGTTCTTGCCGCCCAAACAGCTCCTCGCTGATGACCTTGAATCGACACACACGCAAAAGCTTTCCTTGCACGCGCCCATCGTGATTGCATTTGGCGAAGCTGTGGTGCTGCCGTATGATAATGCCTTGCAGATTCTTGCACTCTGCCTCAAAGAACAAGGAATCGATGCACTCTATCTACGCTCTTGTACGTTCAATGAAGCAGAAGCACGTGAGCAATACCCAAATGCATTCATCGCGCCACTCATCACAACAGCGCCATTATTACTCACCATGACTGATAATTCCACTTTTTTTGTGTTGAGTAAGGAACGTTCCATGCTCGCCTATCCGAGCTATGTGCGGCTTCTGGCAGACAATGGCGACACATTGCCGCGCGATTGCGTCTGTGTGCATTTGAGCTACGACTTGCCGACTGTGGGCGCAATCTTGCAACAAGGGCGACTCAAAAAGGTACTCAACATCGCGTTTCCGCTGCGCGTTGGAATGTGGCTACAAGACATCATGCGCGATGAGACGGGTGCAAAGCTTTTGCAGAATTTCAAAAAAGCCTACCCCCAAACCGAGAATCTCCTTTTTGATGAATCGATGCACAAAATCCACCTCGCCTCGGCACATCAAAGCAACAATATTTTTGACATTCTTGGCATTATCTATCAGCTATTCTATGACGAAACTGCCGATTTAGCAAGCGCAAAAGCACGTATGCTCGCGTTTGCCGAAGGCTTTTTGGGGCAAAATGGTCCCCGAATCGACTTCAAGCTCGCCGCGAGCGAAAATGGCGTGCAGCTCACACATCTCTCAATCTTGCGCTCGGCGATGAGCTTTCGTCTCGCGGGTGTCGATGAGCAAACACTTGCGTTTGGAATCCTCGAAAGTTTGGCAGAATTTTTTAGTAACTTTATCCGCGATTTGTGCGAAAACTTTGCGCTCAATGCGGCGGTTGTGAGCGGTTCAATGCTTTCTTTCACGCCGCTTGCAAATCGTCTATTGCATTTTATGCCGTCCAATATTGCGCTTGTGTTGCCGACAAACAACGCGCTTGATTGTATAAGATATTCATAAAATGGTATCATACATACTCGCTTTAGGAATTTACAAACAAAAAGCCTTTATAATGGCAAAAAAGGAGAGGGGCATTGTTAGACTTCAACCAAATCTCATCGCTCATGAATGAGCTACAAAACAAGACCAAGGAAATCGAAGAAGAGACACAAAAACGTTCTTTTACCACAAAAAGTGGTGGGGGACTCGTGAGTGTCAGCGCAAACGGCAAAGGAGAGATTATTGACATCACCATCGATGACTCATTACTAGACGACAAAGAATCTCTGCAGATTCTGCTCATCAGTGCGATTAATGATGTACTTGCAAATGTCCAAAACAATCGCAACAATATGGCAATGGAGCTCCTAGGCGACCTCAATCTTAATCTAAAGGATATCTAATGATTCGAATCATTTCATCTTTAGTTTTTATCTTTACATTCGCATTGAGCGCGGATTATTCTCGATGTGCCCAGCGCCTCGCTCTTTCAATGGAAAAGGTGGGCAATAGCACTGCTGTGGCACTGAACGAACGCGAATTGCTCTATTTTGGCGCCGAGCCACCGCGCGGATTTGAGATTATCAAAAGCGATAGATTTATGGGACTCTATCTACTCAAGGCAAAGAAAAAAATGGTCCCGCTCGAACTGCGTGAGCTCACAGACGATGTAGTAGAATCCATGATTGGCGTGGGTACAATCTCGGGTTTCACGCTTGGCAAGGTTACTTCACGCATGAATGGATTCTTAGAATACGCGAAATTTAGCGCGCCAACGCCCCCAAATAGCGTGATTACCTCGATTTGCTATCAATTCTATGGGCTTGGTGCGGGCAAGGGTTTCATTGAAACGTCCTATATCAAACGATTCCTCGAGGGCAAAAACTTCCGCTATGGCGATTTGGGCGCGCTGTTTATCCAAGGCGCAAATGGGCGCATTCTCGTGGATTATGTCGAGCCCTTTATCGAAGGAATCGGGCTGCAAATGGGCGATGAGATTGTGAGCATTGAGGGCAAAACGCCACTTAGCTTCAACGAATTTTTGCAAGGAATCTACGAGCTCTCGCCCGGTGGCGAAGTTGGCTTGCGCGTGATGCGCAATGGCAAAGAAGAAGACATCATCACACGTGTTTTTGACCGCAGAGGCGGAATGCTCTTGCCCTATGACTACCTCTCGGCACTTCAGATTCAGTTCTCGCCTGAATGGGTGATTGAACAAATGGGCGACACGCCCCCCGGATTTGAAAAGTTGCAAGTGGGCGACCAGATTCTAAAACTCAATAACAAGCCTATGCCGCCAGATTTTGTTGAGGGCGCAAAGCTCATTAGCTCACAATCACATGGGCAAATGGTTTTTTTGGTCGTGCGCAATGGATTTCAATTTTTTGTAACAATTAACCAACGCGGTGGAGGCGGAAGCGGAATCTCGAGCGGACGCAACGATGGTGGTAGCGGTGCGCTGCCATTTGGAGGGCTTTTGAGTGAACAATAGGTTGAGCGAACTTCTTTGTGAATTCGAATCCTTTTTGCGGCAGAGCGCGCCCGTTGTGCCTTCGTTTCACCCACACTACGAACAGGCGCTATGGGAGATGGTACAAAATGGCGGCAAACGTTTCCGTCCACGCCTCTTGTTTGCCACCATTCTCGCGCTCGATTCACAACGATTTGCGCAAAAAGAAGGAATCTTCCAAGCCGCACTTGCGCTCGAGTGCCTCCATACCTATTCACTCATTCATGATGATTTGCCATGTATGGACAATGCCGACTTGCGCCGCGCCCACCCCACACTTCATGTGAAATATAGCGAAGATTTGGCTGTGCTTGTGGGCGATGCGCTGAATACGTATGCGTTCTATCTCCTCTCAAAAGCTGCACTCTCACGTTCTGTGCGGCTCGAGCTCATCGCCACTCTTGCAAGCAATGGGGGGCTTGAGGGAATGGTGCTTGGGCAGGTGCTCGATTGCTATTTTGAAAATATTCGCCTCGACATCAAACAGCTTGAGTTTTTGCATCTCCACAAAACAGGAATGCTGATTGCCGCCGCACTCAAAATGGGCGCAACCATTTGCGAGGCAGACGAGAAAACCTGCGAACAAATCTACGCACTAGGGCTGCAGCTTGGGCTGATGTTTCAAATCTATGACGACATCATCGACATCACAAAGGCGAGCGAGGAAGCAGGCAAACCCACACACAGCGATATACAAAAGAATAGCTACACCAATCTTTTGGGGCTCGAAACCTCGCGCGATGTGCTGCGCTCCTTGCATGCCAAAATCCTCGATGAATGCCATGAGAACGCAACCTTGCACAGCCTCTTTGGCGAGATTCTGCATTCCTATTTCAAAGGCAAAGTGTGAAAACAATCCTAATCACCAACGATGACGGCTTCGATTCGCCTGCTCTGCTTGCACTACGTGAAGCGCTTGCACCTTTAGGGCGAGTCATCATTGTCGCGCCAAGCTCGCAAAAATCGGCTTGTGGGCATTCGCTTACACTCACCTCGCCGCTGCGCTTTGTGAGTGTGAGCGATGATTATTACAAACTGCATAATGGCACGCCGACAGATTGTATCTATCTTGCATTGCATTCACTCTTTGCCGATGGACAACGTCCCGATGTGGTTGTGAGCGGAATCAATCTGGGTAGCAATATGGGCGAAGACACAACCTATTCAGGCACCGTTGCGGGCGCAATGGAAGGCGTGATTGCCGGGATTCCCTCGGTTGCATTCTCGCAATATATGGCAGATGACAATATCGTAAAAGATTTCGCACTCGCGCGCAAAGTCGCGTTCGAGATAATCGCGAAGATTCTAAACGATGGCTTCCCCCTACCCAACCGCGAGCTTTTGAATATCAATATCCCCGATTGCAAAATCGCCGATTTCAAGGGCTACAAAATCTGTGAACTTGGCTATCGCCTCTATGGCAATGACGCGCACCTGCACAGAAACCCGCGCGGAGAAGAATATTATTGGCTTGGCGTCCACCCCATCGAATTTGACGAAAGAGAACTTGGGCGCTCGGACTTTGCCGCTGTGTTTGATAACTATGCGAGCATCACACCGCTCAAGCTCAATTTCACAAGTTATGAGAGTTTAAGGAGTCTCGAAAAATGGTTATAAGTGACCCCATTGATAGATTTACGCGCAGCCGTTTTCTGTTTCAAAAAGAAGGTTTTGAACGACTACAAAATGCCTCTGTTATCATATTAGGGTTGGGGGGGG
>CAMWUR010000034.1 GCA_947177485.1 uncultured Helicobacter sp. | reverse complement strand
AAAGTCGCACCTCCAAATAGGAATGTCATCGTGAGTGTGTGCCCGAAGCAATCCACAAAGTCGGGCAATATAGAATCATTGATTGCTTCGCATAAGCTCGTAATGATGAATCCTTGTCATGTTGAGGCAAAGCCGAAACATCTCATGATTGACAACATGAGATTCTTCAGCCTAAAGGCTTCAGAATGACAAAGCATGAGATTTTGTTTTGAGATTCTCAATGTGGTTGTTTTCTAAGGGGGACAAGGTTCTCTATCAGATTTCAAAGATTGACAATTCCACACTTTAGCTTCCTAAAAGGTGCGATATGATAGAATCTTTGGAGCTATGGGGGGTTTGCGTTTCTGGTGAGCGCCGTGGGCTTCAAACCCATTGAACGGTTAGGTGGCTAACTGTTGGGGAGTTCGATTCTCTTGCCCCCTAGCCATTCAAACTTTAATTTATGATAAATAAGGATTTTTCTTTATGGTCTCAATCTTACTCATCATGCAATTCGTGCTGGCTGTTGTCATCACGATTGTTGTCTTGCTCCAAAAAAGCTCAAGCATTGGGCTTGGCGTGTATAGCGGTAGCAATGAATCGTGGTTTGGTGCAAAGGGTCCCGCAAGCTTCTTGGCAAAAGCCACATTCGTCATCTCGATTCTCTTTGTCGCTAATACGCTCGCGCTTGGCTATGTCTATTCCAAAGATGCAGGGCGCTCTGTGCTTGACACAATCGATTCAAGCTCACTTGTCCCCGCTGCAATTCCAACTTTTGAGCAAAATCAAAGCCAAAAGCAAAGTATTGATTCGCTCGTTCCACAACCACAAGGAGAAAAGAATGCCACTGAATGAAGTCTATGCGCACGCAAATGAATATATGCAAAAAAGTCTCGAATCGCTCAAAAAAGACTTTGTCTCGTTGCGCACAGGACGTGTTTCTGTCGCGATTATCGAGGGAATCAAGGTGGATTATTATGGCACGCAAACGCCGCTATCCCAAGTCGGCACACTCACAGCACTCGATGCCTCAACATTGCAAATCGCTCCGTGGGAAAAAACATTGCTCAAAGAGATTGAACGCGCAATTAACGAGGCGAACATTGGCGTCAATCCCAACAATGATGGCGAAACCATCAAGCTCTTTTTCCCACCAATGACAAGTGAGCAGCGCAAAGAGATTGCCAAAGAGGCAAAGGCAATGGGCGAAAAGGCAAAGGTTGCCATTCGCAATATCCGCAAGGACGCGAACGACAAAATCAAACGGCTTGAGAAAGACAAGGCAATTTCCGAAGATGACGCAAAGCGCGCCTATGACGAGGTGCAAAAAACCACCGATTCGTTTATCAAAAAAATCGATGAAACAACCAAACACAAAGAAGACGAAGTCCTCAAAATCTAAAGGTCTCGCGATGACGTCGATGGATATAGAAAAAATATACAAAGAAAACAATGCAATGTTAGAAGGGCATTTTCTGCTAAGTAGCGGCAAACATTCGGGATTCTACTTGCAGAGTGCAAAGATACTCGAAAACCCGAGCAAGGCGGCGCTGCTCGCTAGCGCACTTGCCGACAATATCCGCGCAAACAACATTGCTTTTGATTCTGTGTGTTCGCCCGCGCTTGGCGGAATCCTCGCAGGCTATGAGCTCGCACGCGCGCTAAACGTACGATTCATCTTCACCGAGCGCGTGCAGGGCGTTATGGAATTGCGGCGCGGATTCTCTGTGCAAAAAGGTGAGAGATTCATCGTCTGTGAAGACATCATCACGACAGGCGGTTCGGCGCTTGAAAGCGCACAAATTCTCACGGCACTTGGCGCAGAAGTTGTCGCTTTTGCCGCGCTTGCCAACCGCGGAATCTGCAAGCGCGTGGGCTCAAACCTGCCCGCAAAGCCCGAGGCAAAGCTTCCTAGCGAGATTCCATTCTTTGCACTTGCCGATTTTACGTTTGACATCTATATGCCCGATTCCTGCCCGTTGTGCAAGGCGGGCAGTGTTGCTGTCAAACCCGGCAGCAGAGGCAGCAGCTAGGGCATTTTGTGGAACGCAAACGCAAGAGACACAACCACAAAGAGCCACCCAAACAACAGCTTCACCAAGCCTACAAGGCGGGCTATCTGCAACGATTCATGGCGCAAATCATCGATTCGTTTATGATATACACGCCCATTCTCTATATCGCAACATATATTTTTATGCAAGGCAAAGAAGCGTTCTTAAATAGCGAGATTGCGCCCGCCGTGTCTGTTGCACTCTATGGAATCCTTAGCGCACTCTTTGTGAGCCTTTGGACACAAACACCCGGCAACAAGGCGCAAGGAATCGCCGTTGTGAGCCGCATTGGCGAAAAAATCGGATTCTTGCATGCGCTTGTACGATTCGCGCTGTTTATCGCAAGCGCGCTGCTTTTGTGGGGAATCTTCGTGCCCTATCTATGGCGCGAAAGAACAACATTGCATGATTGGCTCTGCGGCACAATCGTGATTCGCAAGCCCTAGCCGCGCAACTGCTCAAGGCGCTCATGTTTTGTGCCAATTTCGGTGATTTGGATTCCAAAGTTTCCATCGACAATCACAACCTCGCCCTTAGCGATGACTTTGTTGTCAACAAGAATCTCGAGCGGGTCGTTTGCAAGCTGGTTGAGCTCGACAACGCTCCCGATGTCCATCGCAATCACATCTTTAAGGAGCATCTTTTTCTGCCCAATGCGCACCTTCACAGGCAGATAAACGTCCATAATCATGCCGATATTTTTCATCTCGCCACCCGATAGGCTCACGCTCGCCCCGCCGCCTCCGCCTCCACCGCCGCCAGCAGAGGGCGCGGGAGCCGCCGCTGCGGGGGCTGCGCTCTTGTCGAAATTGCCCACAAAGGCGCTATCGGCAAAGAAATAGATTTCATCAGAAATGGCATTCAGCGAGAAAGCAAAAGTCAAAACCTTTGCATATTGTGAGAGATTGAGTCCATCTTGTTGGAGAAGCTCGATTTTGTCTGGCGTAAAGGAGAGTTTGGGTAAATCTTTTTGAGCACCAAGCGATGTGGTGATTGCCCCAACAATGTTGGAGATAATCTCTTTTGTCGCATCTAGGTCGTCCTCGCTCATCTCTTCCTTGCTCTCACCCTCACCGCCTAGCATCAAATCGGCAATCGCTGAACCCAATGTTGCAGGCAACGCCATTCCCACATTCCCTGCACCACCGCCAACACTCATCGTAAGAAATGCAACAGGGAATTTAATCGTTGCACTACTCGCATCGCTCTCGCCCTTATAGGAAACTTCCGGAGCAGAACCTGTGAGCCCTTCGATTGTTGCCGTTGTTTCTTGGGTCATTAATTTAGCAAATTCATTCATCTTATTCTCCCTCTCCTTCTTTCATTTCTGTAACGCGATTTTTACGTTGCGATTCGAGCATTTCGAGGATTTCTTTGACTTGGTCTTTTTCTGTTTTGATAATCTCTTCGACTTTGATGGTTTTGCGGTAACGTTGCAAACCAACACTTGCGACATATTTTTCGCGCCCATTGACATTGACGGTCACGGTATCGTCTGCTGCTTTGTCAAGCCGCACGATGTCGCCAACATTGAGATCGAGGACTTCGTTGAGCGTGAGACGCGTGCCACCAAGCATTGCCGACAATTCAACAGCCGCACCACCAAGCAATGCTTGCAGTTCTCTGTTGCGGCTTTTCTTGCTGCTTGTCTCACTCAACATCAAATCACGGCTAGCGAGGCGCGAAAGAACAGATTCGAGCGAAATAACAGGATAGCAGAGGTTCATCATTCCACTACTATGCCCGATGATGATTTCCATCACAACCATAATCACAATCTCGTTTTGTGCCACAATTTGGACAACGTTTGGGCTGCTTTCTTTAGCATCGATACTCGGAAACACTTCGGCAATCGGCGCCCATGATTCCTTGAGATGCTGCATCATCTGCTTGAGAATCGTATCCAAAAGGCTCAACTCAATGTCGCTAAACTCGCGTGTGGCTTCATAGGGGTCGCCCTTGCCGCCAAGCAAGCGGTCAATCATTGGAAAGGCAATCGATGGGTTGATTTCGAGCACGCCTGTGCCATCGAGAGGTTTGAGCGAGAAAACGTTGAAACTCGTGGGGCTAGGCAAAGACATCAAAAACTCACCATAGGTCATCTGGTCGACAGAGTGCAATTGAATCTCGACAATGCTGCGCATCACAGCTGAAATTTGGCTCGAGAGATTGCGCGCCATTTTATCGTGGATTCCGCGAAAAGCACGTAATTGTTCCTTGCTCACGCGGTTAGGACGTTTGAAGTCATAGAGTGTTACTTGGCGCTGGGCAAGAATATCGTTTTCTTTGACGGTCTCAACCTCTTCGGGAACATCGTCATCAACAACCTCTAAGAGGGCATCAATCTCTTCTTGACTTAGAATATCTGCCATCACATTCCTCCTATTTCTTGAGTTTTCTTACGAATCTTTTTGATAATTTCTTTGTGAATCTGCGAGATTCGCGATTCTGTAATCCCGAGAATCTCGCTGATTTCACGTAAATTGAGCTCCTCGAAATAATACAGCTGCACAATGAGCTGGTCGCGTTCGCTAAGTTCACTCAATACTTTGGTGATGATGCTAATCAGCTCCTCTTCTTCGATTTGGATTTCAACCACGGATTCTTCGGAATAATTCAGTTGCTCATCAAGCGGCAATACCAACGAAATGCTCGAGGCAAATTTCGCATCGCGAATCTTCTCAATCTCCTCGCCCAAAACCTCGCTCAAATATTCATCGCTTGGATCCTCATTGTGCTCACTCACGTATCTAGTAGTTTCTTGCTCAATCTGGCGCACCAAACGGCGGCTCGCACGGCTCAATACATCGAGACTACGTAAATAATCAAACATCGAACCCTGCACACGTGTGCGCGCATAGCCCCAAAACGAATCGTTCTTCGCGACATCATAACGACGTGAAAGCTTGATGAGCTCCTCTGTCCCAATAGAAATCAAGTCATCGACATCAACACTACTAGGTAATCTTTCTTTCATGCGAAACGCCATTGCACGTACAGCAGGCAAATAAGAAAGTGCTAATTCATCTTGAACTTGACGCATTTCATCTTTGTATGCTGGTTTTTTCATGACCACACTCCCTACCATAACTCTTTCAGCTAGAGATTACTCTCTAGCTGCCTCCTCTTCTGCTTCTCTTTCTCTATTGATACTCTCTGCATCTTCTTGCAGAGCCTCCTCTTCAACCTCGTTCATCTTGACTGTGTGGATAAACTCCCGCACACGATTGACGATATTTTCTCGTTTTTCAAACTCTTTGATAAAATAGCCAAGAGTTTTATCATGATACTCTTTATGCAGCCGTTTTGAACCAAAATTGAAAAACATGAGATAGAAAGACATCGCAAGGGTAATCAACAAATAGAATCCAAGCGTTACAAGCCCTGTCCATATCACAATCATTTCAGGAGAATCGAACTTCAAGATTGCAAGAATAAGCCCAAAAAAGAATCCATTCACAATGGCAAAGCTAAGATAATTGTTGAACTTCATCGCACTCCCTCCATAAAAACTCACGCGCTTCAAAACTGCTGCAAAATCTTTTGCAAGAAGCGTCCAAAGCGCCCGTTCTCTTTAGTTAGCACTTTCCGTTCCAATTTTTCTGCCAATAAACGCGCAATGCTTTCGAGCTCGACTGCAGGCGCACTATTGGGCGATTGTGCAGCAAAGAGTTGCCGACTTTTGACCGATTTGCTCACGATAGAATCAAATGTGATAGCGCCCAAAAACTCAAGATGGAGCTGGCTGATATTTTGTGAAGCGACCTTGTAGATTTTCTCGAAGATTCCCTGTGCTTCTTTGGTATGCTTGACCATATTGAGAATCATAAAAATCTGCTCTTTGCTACGCGCGCACAGCTTGATTGTCGCATACGCATCGGTAAGCGCTGCGGGGTCAGGGATTGTAACAACAATCACGTCATCAGAGGCATTGAGAAATGCTTGCGTGTGCTCGCCAAGCCCAGCACCTGTGTCGATAATCACAAAATCAAGAGAATCGAGGAAAGTGGTTTCGTCAATCAGGCGCTCAAAAATCAATGTGCCATTGTATTTGAGAATCTCGGCACCGCTTTCACCGGGTATGAGAAACAATCCTTCGGGCTCAATCGTGATAATAATCTCCGATAGCGAACATTCTCCGCGCAAAACATTCAGAAGATTCTTATCGCTTTTGACACCAAACATCACATCAAGATTTGCAAGCCCTATGTCTGCATCAAACACGCCAACACGGAATCCGAGACGATAGAGCGTGTAGGCAAGGTTGCTGCTTAGTGTACTTTTGCCCACGCCGCCCTTGCCACTTGTAATCGCGACAAGACGTGTGGCAACTTGCCTATTCTGCTCGCTTTCTGAAACAAGTTCTTCAAGCTCGCGTGCCTGATTGCTAAACATCATTCAACCTTTTTGAATCCATCAAGCAGGCAATCGGTGAGATATTCGCTGCTCGCAACAATAAAATCATTGGGCACTTCCTGCCCTATCGAGAAATAGCTAATCGGCTTTTTGGTCTCATACACGAGCGAGAAAATATTCCCAAAGCCGCGCGTCTCGTCAAGCTTGGTTAGAATCAATGTATCGATATTGAGCACCGAGAATGTATGGTAGATGTCTTTCAAGTCCTCATATTTGGTTGTTGCCGACATCACGAGGCTCACATCAATCGTGCAATTAGGGTCGCTATTCACAAAGCTTTTGAGCATTTCGATTTTCTGCTTATCATGTTGGCTGCTACCCACCGTATCGACTAAGATATAATCGCAATATTTGAGCTGGCTAATCGCCTGCACAAACTCGCCGGGGTCGACAACGGTATCGATACTCAACTTCATTTTCTTGGCATAAAACATGAGCTGGTCCACAGCGCCGATGCGGAAAGTATCGAGTGTAACAATGCCAACTTTGTATTTTTTGTTCATCTTAAACGCATAGCGCGCCGCCATTTTTGCAAGCGTTGTGGTTTTGCCCACACCTGTGGGACCTACAAGCATGATGATTTTTTTCGCACCTGTCTCGAGATTTTCGGTGCGACAATAGACCATTTTGCGCAATACTTCGCGAAAATAGCGCTTGATGAATACAGAATTTTCACGCATCTTAAGCGGCATGAGCTCAAGAGTGAGCTGCATAATCTTGTTCAAATGTTCGCGGTAGATTCCGCTGCTTTTGGCGAGATGATAGATTTCGGCAAACTCGGGCGGAATCATCAAGTCTTTGGGCTCTTTCTCTCTCCACACCATGCTCTGAATCGTCTTCATCTTGTCGTTGAGCTTCTCAATCTCGCTCTTAATCGCCTTGAGCTCTTTTGCTTCTGTCTTTTGCGAATCGGCAGTCATCGGGCTCTTGAGCGTCTCTTTGGTGTTTTGTGTGGGCGAAGGCACATTGGCAATCTTGGAAATCTCGCGCACGGCATTTGTGAGCTGTGCGGTTACATCGTTGCTGTCTTCAATCATAGGCAATTTGGGACTTGCCGCGCGCATATTCTTGCGCTTCTCGTATTCTTTGCGCGCAATCTCTTCGAGACGTTCGGCAGCGGTGTTGCTGCGCTTTGCTGGCTCGCTTACAGGCGCACTTACGGCAGGTGCTGCGGGCGAATCGCCCTCATCAACAGCAATCGTGATTTCATACAAACTCGGCTGCGTGAGTGTCTTTTTCCGTTTCTCTTCGTTTTTGACAACAAGCGCATCTTCTCCGTGTTTTTCTTGCGCAATGCGGAGCGCTTCTGCTGCGGTTTCACCCGTATAGGTATAGAGTTTCATAGTGGATTCCTTATGACTTTTCAAAGAGTAATGGCACAAGCACACTTTCGCGATTTGCCCATTGCCTATGCGGAATCCTTAGGCTTGGGGTGTTCACAAAAAGTGCACCAAAAAAGAGAATATCAATATCAAGAGTGCGCGGAGCGTTCTGAAAGGCTCGCTTCCTTGCACGTCCAAAGCGCCGCTCGAGATACGAGGTGAGCGCAAAAAACGTACGCAACGAGAGGCATGTACGCAATGTGATGGTCGCATTATAAAACCACGGCTGCTGCACAAAGCCAAACGGCGGGTTGTGGTAAATGGGCGAAGTGGCAACAATACAAATACGTGGATTTCGCGAGAGTGCGCTAAGAAGATGCCAAAAACATGCGAGGCTACTCTTTTGGTTGCCACCAATCCCTAGTCGCACTTCTGTCCCGCGCGCACGCACACAGCGCTTCTGCGGAAAACCGCGCATCGCAAACAGGGTGCGAGATTCAAGCTCCATACTCATTGTGCCTTGTTGCCTTGTTGTGCCTTGAGATGTGCGATTTCAGCAAGAATCTGGTGCATGGCAAGCAAGGCAAGCTGATATGTCCCCGCGCCAAAGCCCGAAATCACGCCCGTTACAACAGGCGCGGTAAGGCTTTTATGTCGAAATTCCTCACGCGCATAGATATTGCTCAAATGCACCTCGATTGTTGGCAAATGCACCGCCGCAAGTGCATCGCGAATCGCGATAGAAGTATGCGCATAGGCGGCAGGATTGATGATGATTCCATCAGCAGTGCCCAAACATTCCTGAATTTTATCGATAATCTCGCCCTCAAAATTGCTCTGGAAAAATTCAAGTGTGATATGGTTGGCTTTCGCATTTTCTTCGAGCATGCGATGAATATCGTCAAGCTTAATATTGCCATAGATATGTGGCTCGCGGATTCCTAATAAGTTGAGATTTGGTCCATGAATGACAACAACCTTCATATCTTAACTCCCTTCAGGATAATAATATGATAGCATTATAACAAAGCTAACCTAAAGCGTTACATAAATGAACAATAATCTACGATTTGTTTTTGCCACAAATTGTTTTGAATAGCGCAGGTTTGCGAACGAGTGCCGAAAATTTTGGTTGTTTTGCTTGTGCTATAATACACAAGGTCTTAGGATATTACAGCAAGGAACAGACGTGGTTTTAGAACATGAGATTCCGCAAGGCAGCAAGCTCTACTATGGCAGTAGCGCAAAGATTAAACGGCAAACCGAGCGCATTGCGAGCGAGATTTTTGAGGAATTTGGTTATACGGAAATTCTCACGCCCACTTTTTGCTATCTCGAGCACCAGCGCAATTTCAAAAGCCGCGAGATTGTGCGCCTTAGCAATGAAAGCAACCACCCTATCTCGCTACGTATCGATTCCACACTCGATTTGGTGCGAATCCTCAACAAGCGGCTACAACGTAGTAGCCAAAACACGAAATGGTTCTATATTCAGCCCATCTTCACCTACCCCACAAAAGAGATTCACCAAATTGGACTCGAATCGCTCCAAGCTGACACCCTCGATGAAGTCTTGCACATCGCTCAAAGGCTCGTGGGCGCGCTCAAGCTCCCGTGTATATGGCAACTCTCGAATCTCAATATTCCCAAGCTATGTAGCCTGTATAGCTCGATTCCACTCGAGTTTTTCACGCGTATGGACATTCCCAAGCTCTCCCAAAGTGATTCCTACCTCGCCGACCTCATCGCGATTGCCACGACTCAAGATATGCAAGATTTTCTCAAGAAATCGCCCGATTTTCTCAAAGCAGACTTGGAAAAATTGCTCGACCTTGGCACAAATATCGATGAGACAAACAAGGTTTTCGCACCACTCTATTACCCCAAGATTCCCTATTACAATCACCTTTGTTTTCGGCTCTTTTGGAAAAATGCGACATTGCTTTCTGGTGGGCAATACGAGATTAATGGTGCGAGCGCAAGCGGTTTTGCCCTCTACACCGATGCGGTGATTGAAACAATACGAGAAGGATAAACCATGAATGCAGTTGATTTGATTGTTGGAATCCAATGGGGCGATGAAGGCAAGGGCAAGATTGTCGATAGAATCGCCAAAAACTATGACTATATCGTGCGCTATCAAGGCGGACACAACGCGGGACACACGATTGTAACAGGCAACAAAAAGCTTGCGCTCCATCTCATTCCATCGGGCATTCTCTATCCGCATTGCAAAAATATCATCGCCAATGGCACAGTGATTCGCCCACGCGCGCTTCTTACCGAGATGAAAGACTTTAATGACCTTGAGGGGCGACTTTTTGTGAGCCAAAAAGCACATTTGATTCTTGCCTATCATGAGGCAATCGACAGAATCAAAGAAAGTGTGCAAGCGATTGGCACAACAGGCAAAGGCATTGGACCTGCGTATACTGACAAAATCGCACGTTGCGGCGCACGCATGGGCGAGCTTTGCGACAAAGAAAAACTGCTTGCAAAAATCCAAGCACATCTCGATAGCCCCATTATGCAAGCATACCGCTTGCAGGCGCAATCATACAACATTCCCTTTCCAACCATACAAGAGATTCGCGAAGAAATAGACGAAGCGCAAGAGCTACTACCCTACATCACCGACACAACATCTATGCTTTGGGATGCGCTCGACAATAACGAGAGAATCCTTCTTGAAGGTGCACAAGGCAGCATGCTTGACATCGACCATGGCACCTATCCTTTCGTAACAAGCTCAAGCACACTTGCATGCGGTGCATGCGCTGGCACTGGGCTTGCGCCAAACACACTGCACAGAATCATCGGCGTGACCAAAGCCTATTGTACACGCGTGGGCAATGGCATTTTCCCCACCGAAGACAATGGCTATGCGGGCGATTTTTTGCGTCAAAAAGGCAATGAATTTGGCACAACAACAGGGCGTGCGCGGCGCTGTGGCTGGCTCGATTTGGTTGCGCTCAAGACGGCTTGTCGACTCAATGGTTGTACCGAAATTGCGATGATGAAGCTCGATGTGCTCGATGGTTGCGACATCATCAAAGTCTGCACCGCTTATGAACAAAATGGCAAAAATCTCTCCTATTTCCCCTATAACTACAACCACATCAAACCCATTTATACCACAATGAACGGCTGGGAGCAGAGTGCTGGGACAAAAACATTTATCCAGCTGCCCAAAGCGGCACAGGATTATATCCATTTCATCGAGGAACAAACCAAAGTGCGCGTCTCATTCCTCTCGACAGGAGCTGACAGAGAGGACACGATTGAACGTTAGGAGATTCTATGACAACAAAATTTAGCGCTCTTGTGCAAATCCGCAAAAACGCCGTCAAAAATGCCGAGCAAAAGCTCATCGGCGTCAATCAACGCATTGCAGTCGCACAGATGGACCTTGCGAGCGCGCAGCAGCAGCTCGCCGAGATTGTGATTCCTCAAAAGGGCAATTATAACGACCTACTCTATTTTCAGCAAATCAAAGAATCCTATCTCAATGAAGTCGACAGAATCGTTGAATTTATCGCTTCTTTGCGGCTAGAGCGCAAGGTGATTCAAGAGGAAATGCGGCTGCTAAATATCGAATTTGAGAAAGCGAACTATCTTGATTCGCTTGAAAAAACCAAGATTCTCAAAGAGCGGCAATATAGAGAATCGGCACAACTTGATGAAATTTCGATTCTCTTGCACAACACACGACATAACCCACAAGGAGGTTCTCTATGAAACGTTCCATTATTTTCCTTTTTTTATTCTCACTACTTTTGAGCGCAACGCCGCAAGGTGTTGTGGATTGCAACATCATCTTTGAACAACGTAAAGCCGAGATTCTTGATAGAATCCAAAAAATTGACGAACAACAACAAGCCTTGCAAGCGCTTCAAAGCGCCAATCAAGCCGTCCTTGACCAACGCGAAAGCTCGCTTGCTGCCAAAGAAAAAGAAATCAACGCAACAATGGAAGCCATCACACTCAAACAAAGCAAAATTGAGCGGCTCATCGCCCAAAATGAAGAAATTTTGCGACTCATCAAACAAGCAAAAGACGACAAAATTTCAGCGACATACACAAACATGAAAGATTCCAAAGCCGCGCCGATTATCGAGCAACTCGACAACGCGGAGGCAGCAACCATTCTCTTTAGCCTCGATTCAAAGGTTTCGAGCAAAATCCTCTCCAAAATGACGCCTGCACGTGCTGCCGAATTGACACAATTGCTACAAAAAGGTCCCCCTTTTAAACCTGAAGTTGAGCTTGCAGAGCCCGCAACAACAGCGACACCTACACTCTCGCCCCTTGCTCCTAAAGTTCCGGGGCAAGGAGGGGGAGCCATCTAGGAATGAATTATTTCTCGCTTGAATTTGCCATTCTCTTTTTGTGCTTTTTTGCCATCTATTGGGCATTCAGGCGACCCATTTATCAAAATTTCTTGCTTTTAGTATTTAATTATTTCCTGCTGCTTGCATTTTTTGCAAATACAGAATTTGCCCTTGTTGTTGGGATATATTCGCTCTTTGTTTATTATTTTGGCATGTGGCTTGCCTATTTCCAAGTCCGCTTCATTCTCTTTGCCGCCATCGCACTCGCTATCACCAACCTCGTTTTTTTCAAATATTTCCCGATTCTCAAATCCACATTCGATTCGTGGATTGCATGGCTCGGATTTGATTGGAACATCGATTTACTCTTTCCACTCGGACTTAGTTTCTATACATTCGCGAGCATCACCTATTTTGTCCATACTTTTCGGGGGCAAAAGCCCGCAAGCTTGTGCGAAATCGCCATCTATCTCTCGTTTTTCCCAACAATCGTTTCGGGTCCCATTGTCGATAGCCAATTCTTCTTGCGCCAACTCCGCAAACGGCGCGCCTTTGCGCATGAAAGCACGATATTCGCCCTACTCTTGCTCGCGCTTGTCAAAAAGGTGTTGATTGCTAATCATCTCGGAATCTGGACGACGCCGATTTTTGAAAACCCCACAAATTACGATTCGCTCACACTCATTCTCGGCAGCTATGCTTATTGCTTGCAGCTCTATTGCGACTTCAGCGGCTATGTCAATCTCGTCATGGCTTTTGCACTCATGCTTGGATTTGTTTTGCCGCCAAACTTCAATGCACCCTTGCTAGCGCGCAATCTGCAAGACTTTTGGAATCGCTGGCACATAAGCCTCTCGTGCTTTATCCGCGATTATGTCTATATCCCGCTTGGCGGCAGCCGCTGCTCGCGCACCCGCGTATATTGTAATATTATGATTGCCTTTGTGCTATCAGGAATCTGGCACACAAACACGACAGACGGCAGCAATACATTAAATTTTGCAATCTGGGGTGCGCTCCATGGAATCGGCGTATGTGTCGTGCATTTCCTGCGCCCTCTGGGCGTTTGTTTGCCTAGATTTTTGGGCATTTTCCTCACTTTCAACTATGTCTCTTTCTGCTGGATTTTTTTTATGCTCCCCTCATTTGATAAAAGCCTCGAATACCTGCTCGCAATCGCTCACAATAGCGCCTTGCCTATTAGCGAACAGACATGGATTGCCTTTGGCGCTGTGTGGGTTGCGCTCGCTTCCTATGCACTCGCACGTCCACACATGCACATTGCCACAACCGCTATCGCGCTCATTCCCGCGTTCGTGCGCCCTATCGTCCTCTCGCTGCTATTCCTTATCCTATTTGCGCTCGCACCCGATGGGATTCCAAATTTCATCTATTCGAGATTCTAATGCGGCGCATTATCACATTCTGGCTCACAGCGACCGCAACCCTGCTGCTCACATCATGGCTTTTGAATGTGCCCATTTTGCGCTATATGCAGCAACAACATTATGCAACCAACTATCCGTATCTCGCATTTTTTGATGAGCTCGCAACAATCTCAAACAACGCATTTTTAGAGTTTGGCAACAAAATCAAAAATAGTCTAAGCTTTGTGCCTATCGTTCCTGCGATTCCAAAGCCCGAATCGGCTCTTGCGACAGCAGAAGAACTGCAGCAGCCCAACGTTGCGCTCCCACCTATTGCAGATTCTCTGCCACAAGACGCAAGCCAACACATTGACGAAACAGAAGAAACGAACACAACAATGGTAGCAGAGATTCCCACAGCAACTTTGAGCCTGCCTACTCTACCCAAACCAAATAGCTTGCAAAAAGGCGATGTTGTCGTACTCATTGGCGATTCTCTTATGCAAGGCGTAGGTATAACGCTCGTGAGTCTGCTCAAAAAACATGGCGCCGTGCCGATTAACCTTAGCAAGCAGAGCACGGGGCTTACATATAGCCAACATTTTGATTGGGAAAAGGCGCTCGCAAACGCGCTTGCCGAACAGCCTGCGCGATATGTCATCGTGATGCTTGGCGCAAACGACCCATGGGATATGATTGACCCCGAGAACAAGGCGCGGTATATTAAGTTCAAAACCAAACGTTGGGAGGAGATTTATCGCGCACGAATCCAAAGCCTGCTCACGCTCGCGCGCAAGCAAGGCGCGCAGGTGTTTTGGTACGAAGCGCCGTATATGAAAAAAGAAAAACTCAATGAGGGCATTCTCTATCTCAATACACTCTATGAAGACGAAGTACAGAAGAATGATGCGATTTTTTTGCACAGCAACGCTGTTTTGTCCGAGGGCGAGGTATTTAGCGCCTATATCACGCGCGGGGATAAAAAAATCAAAGTCCGCGCAAATGACGGAATCCACTTTAGCGGTGAAGGTTCGCGCATTCTCTCCAAGCTCTTGTTGCAACATCTTTTGCCTACCACAGAATCCGAACAAAAGGAATAGTATGCGTTTTGTATTTGTTGTGGTTTTTTTCTTTTGCGCTGCTTGCTCGATTCCAGACGAAGGTCCATCGATTGCTTCGGAGAATGTCGGCATTGATACAATCGTCTATTATGGAAACTACCTCAAAAGCTATAATGATGTCGCGCTGTATGGGCTTGTGCGCAAAATTGATGCACAAAATGGTCTCAAGATTCGTATTTTTGGCGATTCACATATTGCCGAGGATTCGATGGCTTCTGAAATGCGTTCGCTCTTTTTTCACGATTCTGTGATGCCCGGGTTTTTGTACCCACTCCAGCCCAAATACCACCACAATGCAACGGCGAAATATAGCGCACAATATTTTCGCATTTTTAATTCCCTACGTGAACGCGACAAAAACGAAGACTATCCGCTTGGCGGAGTGATTGCTAGCGCAAACCGCACGAACGCAACCTTGCGGCTTGCATTGCAAACACAATCAAATGATGCACTCAAATCGACTATTGTCTTTCGCTCGCCCAACAAAAAAGCCGCATTTGTGCTGACAGACGCAAAGGGTAAAAGCTATACACTCAAAGCCCCAGTAGCACGGAAATGGAGCTTCTTTTCACGCAATTTGCACTATCCCATTACCTTTCGAGCGCTGCAAAAAAATGCCGCACTTGGAGGCTATTTTATCTCGCATGCATCAAACGACAATATCGTTGACACGCTCGGAATCAATGGTGCAAGCTCGACACTTTGGCAACGTTGGAATCCCGCGCTTGTGCGCCGAGAGATGTATGAAATCATCGCTGATTTGGTGATTCTAAGCTATGGAACAAACGACATCATCGCCCAAAAAACACCCGAACAAATTGCGAATGATTTGCGCACATTTATTGCCTTTGTACGTGAAATCTCGCCACAAACGGCGATTTTATTGCTCACTCCGCCCACAGTGACGCAAAAAGGCAGCACACGAATAGTCGAAAACTTTGCACAAATGCAAGAGATGTTTCAATCACTCGCGCGTGAGGAAAGATTGCTGCTTTTCAACACACATGATTTCATGGAACATAATGGTGGCAAAGAGATATGGATTCTAAAGAATCTCTCGCAGCATGATCTCCACCTTACCTCGCTGGGTTATCGATTTATCGCCCGCAAGATTTTCCAAGAAATGACAATGCTGACACAATGATAGATGTTAAGTAGTTTTTAAGCTCATTTTGACTAGAATCCCGCCATATCTTTCAAAAGGTGCAGAGATGAAAAAAGAAATCAACAATGGCGGGAATAGCGTTTTGTTTCTATTGGGAGTACTCATCATCGGAATCGGGCTCATTGTTGTTGTCTACATGTACTCGCCCGTTTGATTAAAGTGCAGGAAACATTGCTTTGATTGCGTCAAAGTCTGGAATAGCTAGCGCGCGCTCATGGTAGCCAATGAAAGCATAAAATTTATCCGTTGTAGTCGAGATATTGCCAAATATCGAATGCACATCGCGGCGGAACATTCCTTCTTTGAAATACTTCTCAATATCGGGTAGATTCTTATCAAAAAATTTGCTTTCAATCTGTGGATATTTTTTCTCAACAGAAAACACAAGGCGAATTTTATTGCAGTCCAAACCTTTATATTTGATAAGATACAAAGCTTCAAGCCAAGTCGTACTGCTCGAATCGATAAATATCGCTTTAGGGTTGATACCTACAAGCACTTGATGAAACTCATCAGTTGGTCCGATTGTTGCTCGTACACCGGGATTAGATTGCAAGAAAGTTTGGATTTCCTTACGTAGAATCTTCATAGTCGAATTGAGCGCATCACGTTTGATACCAAAATTCTGCCCATAATAGTCATCTTCTTCATTGAGGAGATGCCGCGAAAGCGCAAGGTGAAAGCCGCAATCATGGTCAGAACAAAAATCAAGGCAACGATAGACATTATTCACGACATTGTCCAAATGCGTTGTCCAATCGGGGATATAGATGACACAGTCAGGCTCACTTTTGGGCGGCTTCGCTTTATATGTATCGACAATCTGTCGCAGATAGGCATAGCGGTATGAATCGTCCATGCGATAGATCATTTTATTCTCAACAGGAATGATGCTATTGTACCATTTTGGCTCAATCTTTACGACCTTATCTTCCCATGCGCATGGAGTTTTAGGATTCATAAAAGGACGTGAACTATAATTCGGACCAGCAATGGAATTTCCCATTTCAATTATAGGAATCTTGGGCAATGTACCTTCTTTGAGATGGCGATAATGTTTATTAAAGCTAAAGATAAAATCAATCTCTTTGTCAGGGTCGCCAAATTTCTTTTGCATCACATTCACAAGCACAGGCAGCGGTTTGGTTGCGAGCATTTCTGGTGGGATAGGCAGGCTACCATATTCAATCTTACCGCCACTTGCTTGCTTAAGATATTCCATATAACTCTGCACAAATGCAGCAGAGTCTTCGAATAAGCACAATATTTTCATAATTTTTTCTCCTTGTTATGCATACCATTCTTGCGATTCTAACATTATAAATATTAATTAGACATTAACATTTAGTTCATGTTAGCCTAAGAAACCTGCTATTTTTTCCGAATCAAAATTGCCATTGCGCTCATGCTGAATCTCGGTCAAGAAATCTTGCATCAAAAAAATAGGCTCTTCGCGAACGGCAACTTTATAGGCAGTATTTTGAATCACAAGCCGAATCTGCCCCCCTGTGAGCGGATAGCGCGCAAGAGTTTGCAATGAAAAACCTTTTTCGTAATGTGCGTTGCGTGGCAACATGCCTTCCCACAAACGCAAACGTTCCTTTTCATTGGGTTTCTTAAATTCAATCTTATAATTAAAACGTCGCGAGAATGCCGAATCAATCGATTCGAGCAGATTTGTTGTCGCTATGAGAATGCCTCTAAATTTTTCGATTTGCTCCAAAAAAATATTCTGCATTTGATTGTGCATCTTTTCAGCACCGCCAAATGTTGTTTGTGTGCGCATACTCAAAAATTGGTCGGCTTCATCAAGCAATAAAATGGGTTCAATTTTGCTTTCGTTTACGATGTCATAATAGGTATCAAAAATTTTACGTACATTTTTTTCACTTTCGCCCACATAGAGTGAAAGAATCTTGGAACAATCCAAGCTAATCAATGGGCGCTTGAGCGATTTGGCAAGCGCCTTTGCCGTAATTGTTTTACCTGTGCCAGCAGGTCCATAAAAAATAATTTTGGCTTCGATTCCACCCTTCTTATCGCGCACGCCCCACATCTTGAGGCGATTGAGCACGCGCAAATTGACTTGGCGCATAAGGTTTTGCAAAATCTCCTCTGTTGTAGGGCTAAGGACAATCTCGCTCATTGTCTTGTTTGTCTCAACACATTCAAACACATCTTGTTCTTTGAGTAAAGATTGAAATTTATTTTTTTGCGAAATCCGCTTTTTGGGGTGTGTGATTTTATAGAGAATCTCCTCTGGGATAAAAAATGTACGTGTTACATATCCTGAAGCGAGCACCACTTCTTCATAATAATCCACCAAACCTTTTTCAAGCAACAAGCTATGTTCATCGAGCAAAGAACGATTCTTGATTCGATCCACTTCCTCATCGCTAATGAGGTGGAGCAAGCTATTCATATCGCGAATCCGCTCATCATGGTCAGAATACTCCTCTTTAAGCAATGCAAGAAAAAGCGTGCGCTCTTTAAGACTTAGCCCATATTCACGAAAAAATTGCTCAATGCTCAATTCTTTATGCGTAAGCTTCAAGCGCTCATCAATACGTGTTTCAAGCATCTCAAGCCTCGATTGCGTGCTACTTAGCGATGGGGAATCCTGCGTGTGATTCTCTTTGAGTAAACAGATTTGCGAGAGGAGGTCGATTCGCTGAAATTGGTCTTTGAGGTATTCCAAATGGTCGTCATAAGGTGCGATTTCAGGTAGATTGAAGGCAACCTCGCCGACTTCGAGGAGCTTGAGAAACGAGCTTGAGAGTGCGATATTTGTCGAGAGTAATTCAAGCAGCGCAACTTTGGAAAGAACCATTGGGAACATCTCAACTTGCGAAAGCCAGCCAAGCTCGAGCAAATGGCGAATCTCATAGATATGCTCCAAATGAGCGTATGGCTCTTTTTCTTGCCCAAAAAGTGCGATGAGAACATCGCGTACGCTCATATCCTCATCACCACGTAAAAAGGCAATCGTCAGATACTGCAAAATGCGCGCTTCGTTCAAGGAGCATTTGAGCTGTGGGTAGAGAGTTGCTTGCGAAAGGTCGATTTGGGTAATAAAATCATTTAGAAATTTCATTGTTTTCCTTTAACACAGGCGAGGGCAGCTGCGTGAGGTATTTTTCGGCAAGCAAAAGCTCGATAATTTTCTTATAAACAGGAACAGCTGTACGCGCACCAAAATAGGATTCTTCTGTGTTGGGTTCGAGGACCACAATTCCGATTGTATAACGTGACATCGCATCAGCTGCAAAACCAAAAAAGGAGCTGTTGTAGCGATTGACATATTTGCCACTTTCGGCAATATGTGCTGTGCCTGTTTTGCCACCAACGATAATCCCCGGCACGGCAGCGCCTTTTGCTGTGCCTGATTGCACGGTTTTAATCAGCAAATCTTGTAGAATCACGGCACTTGCTTTTTGGATAATCTGTTGAGGTTGTTGGTGAGAAACAGGGTATTTGAGATGATTCACAACCACACCCTCGACAATCATCGGGTCATTTGTCGCGCCGTTGTTGGTGATAATATTGTATGCCTTGAGCATTTGGATAAAGGTGCTTTGCAAGCCATAACCATATGACACAGTTGCCTTATAGACTTCATTGCCCAACATCGAACGTGTTGGAATCTTGCCATGTTGTTCAAAGGGTAAGTCGATTCCACTGCTCCGCGCAAAGCCAAGCCGAATCAAGCCATCATAATATTGTGTCGATGAAAGTTTTTGGGCAACTTGCGCCATTCCGATATTGCTTGAATATATCATAATCTCTTCGAGATTTGCTTCTTTCATGCGATGTGTGTCGGTGATGACAAAATTGCCAATTTTATAGCGCCCTCCATAAAGAGGGAATTTTTCTTGTAAATCCAAGAGATTGTTTTCGAGCAAAATGGCATAAATCAAGGGCTTAATAATGCTGCCTGGCTCAAAAGCATGCTCCACAGCAGAATTATTCAGATTAGGATAGACATCTTTTGTGATTTTATTTGGATTAAAACGTTTGGTTGATGCAAGAGTGATAATGCGCCCACTTTGGGCTTCCATAATACCTGCAATAATTTCTTTTGCACCAATGCGCTGATTTTCGGAATCAAGCAATCGTTCGATTTTGGTTTGAAGTTTGAGCGCAATATTGAGAGTC
The DNA here is from genome assembly GCA_947177485.1 of uncultured Helicobacter sp. GTDB lineage: Bacteria > Campylobacterota > Campylobacteria > Campylobacterales > Helicobacteraceae > NHYN01. The sequence goes on along the minus strand of CAMWUR010000034.1, from coordinate 2,502 downwards.
AGACTATATCCATCGTTGCGTTCGGCATAGAGCGCATCTTTGCTAAGGATTGGGTTAAAACCAATATCGCGCTCGGCATGAATTTTGCCATGTTGAATCGATTCAAGATAGCCATTATAGAATCCTTCAATGCCCTTAATGCCGCTCACGCGCGTGATTTTATCTTCTTCAGTTTTTTGCACATAGCCCACAAGAGGTTCCATAGAATTTGCATAAAGATAATCACGTTGCTCGCCACTTTCAAGAATCGAAAGTCCATATTTAAAAACGCGCCCTTTTGAATCTTCGTATTCTCGAAAAACATCATACAGATTGAGCGTATAAACAAGTTGTTTGAGGTTTGCAGCCGTTTTTGCGTCTATGGAATAGGACAAAACGACATTGCCTTTTTGTGTTAATTTTTTGCGCACATCAGATTCATTCATGCCACTATAGATACAAAACAAAGCAACAAACAAATCGAACTTGCGGGGGTCAATATTGTAAGTATTCACAACGGCTTTGTAGAGTTTCTTGCTCGAAGCAAGCATAAAACCATCACTGCTATATATCGAACCACGAACAGCACTCTCAAGATGAGTTGCCCGAAGAGAAGGGGGCTTGCGTTCGCTTAAGATAGTATGATATAAGGAAACTAAGAACAACAAAAAACCAAGCAGCAAAACACCATAGAGAACAACGATTTTGCCCGTACGTGTCTTGCTGCTCGTGAGATTCATTCAAACCTAGATTTGAGTTCTAAGAATCTCTTTGTAAGCACTAATCGCCTTATTGCGAACCTCTAGCATCAACTTCATGCTGTTTTCTGCTTTGCCAATGGCAATCGCTGCTTGGTGCAAATCTTTGATTTGCCCTGTGGCAACATCGGCTAATGCCTGCTCACTTCGTTGTTGATTGAGATTCACCTCATCAACTGCACGCTTAAGAACGCTCGCAAAACTTTTATCAAGAGGAGCGTCATTAACGAACGGCTGCTGTGGCACACCTCCAACGGGAGCAATTGGGCTCACTGGTGCAAAAGGTGCTATTTTGCTAATTTGATTCATATCCGCCATTTCAGACTCCTTGTCTTTGTTTTAGCCTTCTTAAATCCTAAAGGTCTCATACACTATATCGGCAACCCGAAAAAATGTATTATAGAGACTCTAACCTATAACTCTGCTGAAACCCTATGAATTTTGGAACATCGTCAGCGCTGTGCTTGTCATATTTTTTGCACTCTGAAACGCAGCAACATTCGCTTGGTAAGCCCTCGTCGTTTCGATGAGGTTAGACATCTCCACAACAGGATTTACATTAGGATAGGCAACATACCCTTCACTGTTTGCATCGGGATGATGCGGCTCGTATTTCATGCGTGGTTCTGTGTCATCACGCACAATTTTATCGATATAAACGCTCATAATGGGCGGCTGGGGTTTTCGCCCCCACTCGTCTTCATCAAGAGGGTCTTCATAGCGCAGAAGGTTGTTATCCTCCCCTAGTTTTTTATTCAGAACTTCGTTAAAATCAAAAGCTCTGAAAATCACATCTTTGCGGCGATAGGGACCACCTTCATCTGTACGTGTTGTGTTTGCATTCGCAATATTGCTTGAAATCATATTCAAGCGCACGCGTTGCGATGATAGCCCATAACCACTAATATCAAAACTAGATAGAAATGACATTTGACACCTCCTTCACATTATAATGACCGACTTGATTCGAGCGCGTAAGAAAACATGCCACCATGTTTTTTCAAAGCGTTCACAATCGCCTGATACATCACCGAATTTTTGCCCAGTTCGCTGGTCTCGACATCGAGATCCACGCTATTGCCATCATTCCTAGCAAGATGCCCATCACGATAGAAAATCGTGCTTTTATTATCATCAGGCGTGCTTGGGTCCAGATGACGTTCATTGGGTTTCCACAATGTAAGCCTCTTATCGGGTACATAGTTTAGCAATTCTTTTGCCTTTTTAGCTAAAACTTGCTCAAAGTTAATATCCTTAGGGCGATACATCGGTGTATCCACATTTGCAATATTACTTGCAATCAAATCTTGGCGAAGCGACCGATAATCAAGCGCCTTTACAGCTATCTCTTTGGCTTTGCTGTAACTAAAAATGCTGTCTGTCTTACTAATCATCGAAAATCCTTTTATTGCAAATCTCTAATACTCAGACTCTAGCAATAACAGTTCCACATTGACCTTATCACGACAAAATCATGCAAAGATTTTTGCGACAATCGCCAAAGCGCCCCAAAATAGAGACGTGCAGCGCCGCAAATTCGACTTCTGCTTTTGCCATGCCGTGTCCCCATAGAGAGAAAAGGTACCCAATTGCGATTCTACCATGAAAATAGTTAATAAGAAATCAAAAACATGTTTCAATCGCAGCCCGCCGTCTGTGGGTGCAAGCGCAACAATTGCGTTATGGCGATGATATTGCTCATGGCAATCTAGCAAATCCCCAATTGCTTATAAATCGGCAAGCGATTGTTCAAGAAGTCTTGCGT
>CAMWUR010000033.1 GCA_947177485.1 uncultured Helicobacter sp. | reverse complement strand
ACCCCCCGCGCCGGCGGGTCGGGGGGGCGGTCATCTTTTTAAAATAAACCCCAAAATTCTCTTTTTTATAAACAAAAACCCCCCCCCCCCCCGCACAACACAAACCAACTCAAACCCAGCGCAAATCGTAGGATTGCTTAAGGAAAAATGTATGGCAAAGCATTTCAATCGGTTTCCTTATACCTTTGCGTTTGGCATTCTAGGTGCACTCTGGGTGTTGCTTTCAGAGTCAATGTGCCCCTTTTGGGTCGATATTGCGTTCAAGATTTTGGGTATCATCGCTGTGGGTGTGGGCGTTGGCGGGCGGCTGTATAGCACATTATTCATCGGAGGCATGAAAAATGAAGGAATCGATGGCAAAACATTCATCGACTATGGACCTTATAGCACAACACGCAATCCATTGTATTTTTTCTCATTTATTGCCTTTATGGGGCTCTTGGCACTGCAAGCGCAAATACTCTTGCTGTGCGTTGGTGCGCTCGGATTCTATTGGATTTATCAACGCACAATCAAGCGCGAGGAGGGTTTCTTGATTGACAAATTTGGCGATTCGTATCGACAATATCTAAAATCCGTGCCGCGATTCTTCCCGCGCCGACATTTTGAAACGCCCGAGCAGATTCTCGTGCGCCCCAAATTTTTGCACAAAGAAATCAAACGCGGTCTTGTGTGGTTTTGTTTTGTATTTTTCCTGCTGCTGTGGCAGACATTGCAAGCGTTTGGGTTTCTCCCAATTCTTTTTTTCGCGCCATAATCGCGCTAGTTTTGTGCTTGCAAAAAGGGCAGTTCGAGCGCCCAGAGATTCTGCAAACTCTCGCGCTCACGAATCTGCCAAATTTTCCCTGTGTGGTCAAATGCGACTTCGGCGGCACGCTCGCGCGAATTGTAATTGCTTGCCATTGCCATTCCATACGCCCCTGCACTCTTGAATACAATCAAATCGCCGCTTTGTAATGGTGGCAAGACGACATCTTTGGCAAGCCAATCGCCGCTTTCACATATCGGCCCCACAACATCGCATGCAGTTCCATTGTCTGTTGCAAGCCAGCCATTGCGCCATACCATGACATCATGGTATGCCTGATAAAGTGTTGGGCGCAGGAGGTCGTTCATCGCTCCATCGACAATCACAAAACGTTTACTTTGCGTGATTTTTTCATACAATACCGAACAAACCAAAAACCCGCTATTGCCCACAATAAAGCGCCCGGGCTCACAGATAATCGTTACATCAAGCCCGCTTAGGTTTGCGAGAATCATTTGCGCATAGTCATAGAGCGCGAACGTTTGCTCATTTTTGTAGGGGATTCCAATTCCGCCGCCGACATCAAAAAACCGCAAAGGCAGCCCGATAGCAAGCAAAGAGCGCAAAAGTGCAGCAATCTTTTGCACAGATTGCGCGAGAGGTTCTAAGCTTAGAATCTGGCTACCGATATGAAAGTGAATCGCCACAGGCTCGAGATGTTCGGATTTGTGGGCATAGAGATAGAGCCGCTTCGCCTCGTCAATACTCACGCCAAATTTATTTTCGCTCAAGCCTGTGGAAATATAGGGGTGAGTTTTGGGGTCAATGTCGGGATTGACACGTAACGAAATGCGCGCGCAGATTCCAAGCTCACACGCAACTTTTTCGACACACAATAGCTCGGCTTCACTCTCGACATTGAGGAATAGAATCCCGATTTTGAGCGCCTCGCGAATCTCGTATTCCTGTTTGCCCACGCCGCTAAAGATGATTTTGTAGGGCGCAATGCCCGCAAGCAGAGCCCGCTTCACTTCGCCTAGCGACACACAATCAGCGCCTGAACCCAAACGTGCAAGATGTGCCACAAGGCTCAAATTTGAGTTTGCCTTCAGCGCATAAGCAATCAGCGATTTACGCGCTGCAAACTCGTCTTTGAGCGCATGGTATTGCTGTGTGATGTGTGAAAAATCGTAGAGATATAAAGGTGTACCAAAGCGCCCTATAAGCTCATTGATGCAAGGGAAAAAGGATTGTTCCATAACACTTCCTTGAAAAATAAAGCGGATTCTACCCGCTTTTGTCTATTTTGGGTATAATATCTCAAAAAAGGAGCTATCATGTCGCTAGTGCAAACACTCAAAACCCTTGCAGGAATCGTTGGGATTCTTGTTGTTTTTGTTCTTGGAGCGTTTTTTACTTTTTTTATTCAATCATCAAGCCAAGCACCCACACAGAGTACGCAAGAATCGCCACAAGGATTACAACTTAGCCAGAATCTCCAAGCAAGCATCAAAATTATGCCCACATATTTTGTCTCGAATCCTACCTTGAGCGCCAGCTCATCTTTGAGCACCAAAACTGAACTTAGCTCCGAAGACAAAGCCGCAATCTCGCGCCTTTTTGTGCAGATTCTCGCCCGTGTTGAAAAAGAAAGCTTTTGTAGCGGCGGCAGCTATGAGGTTGCGCCGTCCTATCGTTTCAATGACGGACAACGTAGCATTACGGGATTCTCGCTGCATTCTCATTTTGCATGCAAGATTCAAAAAGAGCAACTAGACGCATACAGTGCTATGCTTTCTGATATGGACACAATCGCAAGCCAAAGTGGCTATGCAATTCTAAATATCCCTGCACTCGAACCCAACTATGAGCATGAAAGCGAGAATTTCAAAGCACATCAGCGCCATTTATATCAAAATATTATCAATCAAGCCAATGCTCTTGCAAAAGATTATGGCGCGATTTTGGGCAAACAATGTGCGGCTAAGCGAATCGACTTTGGGCAAAGCGTACGCGCGCCAATGATGCGCGCAATGGCGAGCGATATGGCTGTTGCAGAAGCGAGCGGGGCAGCTCCGGCACCAAACATGAAAGCAACTTTGCCTATCATACAAGAGGGCAGAGAATTTAGCGCAAGCGCGAACGTATCGCTTGAATGCAAATAAACTTTTGGTGCATACTTGTTGATTGTTTATTGTCGTTTGCTAGAATCGCTTTTTTTGATTCTCAATAGGATTGTATAAGGCTATCTAATATGTTAAAACCAAGCTCTCTAAATATCCCACAAAATGAGCTCGTTGATGTCATCAAAGCATCAAAGGGGGCGTTCTATTACGCGGCATTAGCGAGTTGTTTTATCAATCTCCTCATGCTCTCGCCATCTTTGTATATGCTTCAAATTTATGACCGCGTTTTGGCAAGCCGCAGCCATGAAACACTCCTTATGCTCACGCTTGTTATCGCCATTTTTTTTGCTGTTATGGGCTGCTTGGAATTTGTCCGTTCAAGGCTTTTGGTACGTGCAGGGAATCAAATCAACAATCGCCTCCGCACGCGCATCTTTAACCTGATGTTTAGCTATGCAAACCTCCACCCCGGGCGCGCGAGCTCACAAGCGCTCAATGACATCACGCAAATCCGCCAATTCATGACAGGAATGCCCATCTTTGCTTTTTTCGACCTCCCATGGGTACCTATCTATGTATTCATTCTCTTTCTGTTTCACCCCTATTTTGGAATCTTCGCCATCTTCGCAGGCGCTGTTGTGTTCTCACTCACAATGATTAATGAATGGCGCACCAAAACTAAGCTCGAAGAATCCAACAAAAAATACCAAAATGCGGCAAGCTTTCTCAATGGCGCTTTGCGCAATAGCGAGGTGATTCAGGCAATGGGTATGCGCGAAAATGTCAAAGTGCGCTGGATGGAACGTTATATCGACTTCTCAAATGAACAAACAGTAGCAAGCGATGAAGCAGGGATTTGGGCAAATCTTTCTAAAAGCTTGCGCATGCTTTTTCAATCTTTGATACTCGGGCTTGGAGCATATTTAGTTATCGAATCGGAGCTCACGCCGGGTATGATGATTGCGGGCTCAATCGTCATGGGACGTGCGCTAGCACCTATGGATATGCTCACAAACACATGGAAACAATTTGTCAGTACGCGGCAAGCTTATCATCGTATTGTTGCGCTGCTCTCCGAGATTCCTGTCGACCCCAGACCTATGGCGCTGCCCATGCCACAGGGCAATGTCGCTGTCGAGGCGCTGACCGTTGTCCCGCCCAACTCGCGCCAAATGGTTGTTAAAAATGTAAGCCTTGCTATCAATGCGGGCGAAGTCGTGGGAATCATTGGACCAAGTGCGGCAGGCAAAAGCTCACTAGCACGTGCTATGCTTGGTGTTTGGAAAGCCTACTCGGGCAAGGTGCGCTATGATGGCGCTGATATTGAGCAATACGACCGAATCGAGCTCGGGCGGCACATCGGCTATCTACCCCAAGACATCGAACTTTTTGAGGGCAGCATTGCCGAAAATATCGCGCGCTATGGCGAAGTGGATTCCACACAAGTGCTCGAAGCAGCAAAGCTCGCTGGCGTGCACAATATGATTTTGCAATTCCCAAATGGCTATGATACTCCCATCGGACCCGGTGGCGTGGCACTTTCGGGAGGGCAAAGACAGCGCATTGCACTCGCACGCGCTATCTATGGCAATCCCAATTTTGTCTTACTTGACGAGCCCAACTCAAACCTTGATGACACAGGCGAACGCGCGCTCTTGCAAGCCGTGCTTGCCCTCAAAGCAAAAGGCACAACGGTTGTGCTCATTACCCACAGAATGGCTGTGCTCAACGCTGCCGATAAGATTGCGTTACTCAAAGAAGGAATCTTGCAATCCTATGGACCTCGCGATGACGTACTGAAGGCTTTGGCTGCGCAAAACCAACAAAGCGCAATCACGAAATAGAGGCGGAAACAATGGAAAAAAAATACGAACTTATCGTCCAACCCCTCGAATACGATTCTGAAGAATTTGCCACACTCAACGACCGACCCTACCGCCTCTTGGCGCTCATTGTGCTTGGCTTGTTCGTGCTTGCTTTTGGTATTTGGGGCTCACTCGCACCGCTATCAAGTGCCGTTGCTGCAATGGGACAAGTCAGTGTCTCGGGCAATCGCAAGATGATTCAACATCTTGAAGGCGGCATTGTTGAACAGATTCTCGTCAAAGACGGCGACCATGTCAAGCAAGGGCAGCTACTCGTTTCGCTTGAAAAAATCCAATTCCAATCCGAGCTTGAGATTGCAAGCGCCCAGCTACTCGAAAGTCTTGCTAAAGAAGCGCGGCTCGTTGCCGAGCGCGATGATGCACCAGACATCACCTTTCCACAAGAATTGCTCACAAACAGCGATGCGATTTCGCAAAGCATGATGCATGCACAACAAAGTGAATTTATCGCGCGCAAAAAATTACTCGATGATAGCGAAATCGTCTCGGCACAACGAATCGAGCAGCTGCGTAACCAAGTCGAAGGGATAGACGCCGTTACGCAAAGCCGACAAGACTTGCTACTCTCCTATGTCGAAGAGATTAGCGAATGGGAAAATCTTTTCGAGCAACAGCTTGTCGACAAAATGCGTTTGCGCGACATCACGCGCGAAAAAGTCCGAATCGAGGGTGAGATTGCAAACTATGGCGCCGAGGTTGCACGAATCGAGGTGCAGATTTCCGAGATTGAATCGCAAATGATTGTGAGCCGACAAGAGTTTTTGCGCACCGTACTTGCCGAGCTTAGTGACACACAACGTAGCATCGCCGAGTTACGTGCGCGCACAAACACACTCAAAGATTCTTTGGCACGTGCCGAAATCCGTTCGCCTGTTGATGGAATCGTGCTCAACCTCAATGTTCACACGCTCGGCGCTGTGATTGCGCCCGGCTCGCCGATTCTCGACATCGTCCCCGCAAACGAAAAGCTCATTATTGATGGCAAGGTTGCCACGCATGAAATCAATTATGTCAACACGGGAATGAATGCCGACATTCAGTTTGCAGGTTTTGCGCATGTGCGCTCGCTCAAGGCTGTGCAAGGCGAGGTTTATGAAGTCTCTGCCGATGCGCTTGTCGATGCAGCAACACAGATTCCCTATTATGGCGTCAAGATTCGCCTCACAGACAAAGGGCAAGAAGAATTGGCACGTAACAAACTCGAGATTAAACCGGGTATGCCTGCTGATGCGATGATTGTAACAGGGAGTCGCACCTTACTTGAATATTTGATTCAACCTTTTGAAAATCTCTTCATTAAGGGTCTCCGTGAACAATAAATGGCTTCTCTTTCTCGCATTGTTTGGCTTGATATTGGCTCGCGAAGACCAGATTCTCACACTCTCGCGTGCCTATGAAAAAGCATTGCAAAAAGAATCCCAGATTCTCGCTCAACGTTACCGCACAGAAGCCACAGCAGAAGGCATCAATCAAGCTCTTGGTGCGCTTTTGCCGCGAATCACAGTCGATGCATCTGCAGGGCACAACAAATACAACTACACAGCGCCCGAGGTTAGTGAGCCTTACAAAGACTATGGAATCACCGCCTATGTGCCCGTGTTTCGCCCCGGTCTCTATTTGGAGCTTGACCAAGCAAAAGATAGGGCAAAGGGCGCTGAATACGAGCTCCAAAGACGCGCAAATCAGCTCGGGCTCGAGGTTGCGAAGGCATATTTTGATGTGATGCGCACGCAAAAAAACCTCGCGCTCGCGCGTGCAATGGTCGACGCTAATGAAGTCAAGTTTCGTCAAACAAGCGGCATGCTGCAAGCAGGGCTCAACACAAAAATGGGCATGCTCGAAGCACGCGTGGCTTTTGACCGCTCGCGCGCCGAGCTGCTTGCCGAAGAGCAACGTTATAATGTCGCAAAAATGACATTGGAATATATGATTGGCGAAAAGATTACAAACGACAGAATCCTCGACATCTCGCTTGAGCAAATCAACCCTGATGCGCTCATCATCGCTTCGTATGATTGGCAAAAGGGGCTTGTCAACAACCCTGATGTGCAGATTGCCCAAAAGCAACTCGAACTTGCGCAACGAGATTTGACGATTCGCCGTTGGCAGCATTTCCCGACCGCCGACTTCCAGATTTCACAAAAACACACCGAGAGCCGCGACCCATCGTTGCGCGAGAACGACTTGCGCGCACTTATTGTCGTGAGCCTCCCCATCTTTGAAGGCGGGCGCACACAATCGGCGATTCGCGAAGGGCTCAAGATGCAAAATGCCGCAATTGAGGAGCTCAATCATTACAAAAAGCAAGCAATCCTTAAGCTCGAGCGCACACTTTCAGAGCAAAAGCTTGCCATTGAAAGCGTGAAGGTTTTCAAAGATAGCGAGTATTCGGCGCAACTCTATCTTTCGACAATCGAGCAGGGCTATGAACGCGGCTTGCGCAGCCTCTTTGATGTCCTCGAGGCGCGCTCGCGCCTCTACCAAGTACGCCGCGATTTGATTGACGCGGTGTATAATCTGATTGTCAATCAACTCAACCTGCTCGATGTAACAGGCACACTCAATACAGACAGAATCTATGAAATCGAGCGCAAAATCAACCTTTTAGGCAGAACAATTCGGTGAAAATAACAGAGATGATGAAAGTGGCGCTCGAGCACCACAAAGCAGGGCGACGCAAAGAAGCGCGCGATTTGTATATGGAGATTCTGATTGATGATTACAACAATGCCGACGTATGGCATTTGCTCGGACTCATCGAGCTTGACGAGGGACGCGAAGAGGGCTTTGAGATGATGCACAAAGCTTTGCAGCTCGCGCCCAACTCGCCCATTTTCCATGCAAATCTCGCCCACCATTACAAACACAGAGAGAATTACAAAAAGGCGATTGAACATTTTCTATGTTCGTATGAGCTCCTGCCGCGTCTCGAGATTCTCTTCGAGGTCGCCCTACTCTATCAGATTTTGCGCCTCCCTGAAAAAGCGCTGCATTGCTATGAAATCATTATTGCGAAGAATCCCTCGCATTCACAAGCACTCAACAACATCGGCGTTATCTATGCCCAAAAAGGCGAATGGAACATCGCCCAAGCCTATTTCCAAAAGGCGCTTGAAGTCAAGCCCAATTATGAAGACGCCTGCAAAAATATCACGATTTCGACCAACCAACTCCAAGAATAAAAATCCCATAAGTGGAACAATCCTTGCTTATATCTCACTATGGAGGTAGATATGAAACAAGTACTTAAGGATATTGATTCAATCGAATCAGTGGAGATTCAGAGCCATAATGTCATCAACGTAACAGGGCGCGTCTCGCAACCCGATTTGCACTCGCGGCTGCACCGAACACAGCTTGACAATCTGCTCGAAGAATCGCTTGCAAGCAATCAGCCCTTTTGGTTGCGCTTCTCTCGCTACAATGACGCGATTATTGACGCAATGCACAAGCAGCAGAGTTAGCGAATGGTTTTGGATTCTCGCCTTGCAGCTTTGCGCTCAAACTTCACATTTGGTCGCTGCAAAGCTGTGCATTTCTGCGCGCTGACACCCAAACAAAGCGAAGATGTGCGGCGCTGGCGCAACCACCCCGAAATCTCGAAATATATGTACAACCAAGAACCCATATCGATTCAGGCACATCAAAACTTCATCAAGAGCTTGCAACAGAGTACAACGCGGAGCTATTGGGCAGTTTTTGACGATGAGCGTGGAATCGGCACGATGTCTCTCACGCGCATTAATCTTGTACATGCATTCGCATTTTTGGGCATCAACATTAACCCCGATTGCTTCGGCACAGGCAGCGGCACAAAAATCTTAGAATTGCTTGAATTTATCGCTTTTGAAAAACTCAAGCTCCATAGTTTGCGACTCGAGGTCTTCGAGCACAACAAACGCGCAATCGCCTTTTACGAGCGCAATGGTTTTATGCACGAGGGCTGCTTGCGCGACTATGCATGGGTCAATAACGCGTTTCATAATATCTTAATAATGGGGAAAATCCATGCCTAACTATCCACTGCTCATCGCTGAACTCTCGGCAAACCACAACCAACAAAAAGAGCTTGCGCTCCAAACAATCAAGGCGGCAAAAGATGCGGGCGCAGACGGCGTGAAGCTCCAAACCTACACCGCCGACACGCTCACGCTCGATTGCGATAATGAATATTTTCAGATTCAAAACGGCGGGTTGTGGGACGGACAAACCTTATATAAGCTTTACCAAAGTGCCTACACACCATGGGAATGGCATGCCGAACTTTTTGCCTATGCAAAATCACTTGGGCTTTTGTGCTTCTCGACACCGTTTGATGATTCCGCCGTGGATTTTCTGGAATCCTTAGACAATCCCATCTACAAAATCGCCTCCTTTGAAATCAACGACATTCCGCTCATTCGCTATGCGGCGCGCAAGGGCAAGCCGATGATTCTCTCGACAGGGATTGCAAGCCTTGATGAGATTCATGAGGCTGTGGACGCGTGCCTCGCCGAAAATAACCGCGACATCACCCTGCTCGCCTGCACCAGCGCCTACCCCACCCCGCTTACGCAGGCAAATCTCGTGCGCATCACCGACTTGAAGGCGCGCTTTGGGCTTAAGGTTGGGCTAAGCGACCACACGATGGGCGATTGCGCCGCCGTTGTCGCGAGCGTTCTTGGCGCAACGCTCATCGAGAAGCATTTCATTCTTGATAGGGCGCTTGGCGGCGCAGATAGCAGCTTTAGCATGCAGCCAAATGAATTTGCGGAGCTCAAACAGCGCGTCTATGACGCATGCGATTCGCTCGGCGCTGCCGATTATGACAGCGCCGCCGTTGCGCCCTCGAAGGTGTTCAAGCGCAGCCTCTTTGTGTGCGAGGATATGCGCAAGGGCGAGGCGTTCAACGCGCGGAATCTGCGCTCGATTCGCCCCGGGTATGGAATCGCGCCCAAACATCTCCCCGAGATTCTCGGTAAAACTGCCGCAAAAGACATCGCGCGCGGGCAGCCCTTGAGCTGGGAGCTTGTGAGTCCATCAATCATAAGACATTGAATCTATCCTCAAACCACCCTGCAATCTCGCTGCGAATCGTTTGTTTGAGCTTGATTGCGGCAATATAGTCATCAATACTCGCGATTTTAAGCAATGTTGCGAGTCCGTTGCGGTTACGACTTAGATAGGGGTGGTCGATTTGTTTGAGGTCGCCCAAAAAGACAATGCGGCTTTCTTCGCCCATACGTGTGCCGATGAGTTTCACTGTGGCATTGGACGCATTTTGCACTTCGTCAAAAATCACAAACTTACGCGAGATTGTGATTCCACGCGCATGGGCAATGTCGATAATTGAAATATTATGTTTTTTCATAAAATATTCTGTGGCTTCTGCACGTTGTTCGCCCTTGCTCTCTCCTCGATATTCAATTCGCTTTGCAAGAGATTCTTTTTGCATTTTGGTAATTGTAAAGTTAATTGCACTATAAAGGGGATACATAAAATAATCGAGCTTTTCAAACTCGCCGCCTTTGCGGAATCCTAGCTCTGCTTCTTTGTCATTTGCCGTGATTGTATTGCGCAAATAGACGATTCCATCGACAATGCCCAACTTAAAAAGCGTGATTCCCGCTTGCAAGGCGATAAGCGTCTTTCCGCTTCCTGTCGCCCCGCTCGCAACAGTAATTCGATTGTTGGGATGCAGCAATAAGGCATAATAGAGTTTTTGTTCAAGATTAAGTGGGGCAATATAAGGAGAATGTGTTTTAATGATTTCATCAAGATTTTGCGGAACAAATGCACCTTTAATTTTAAACCCAAATTGCTTTTTGCCATTGAGATAATGTGCATTACCCGTGTTTTCTTCTTCAATAATTTCTATTAAACTCCAATCGCTTAGACTTTGAAACCATGTTTGTTCTTTCAAAGAATGTAATGTATCAATATGGCAGGTATGTTGGTAAAAAAAATCAATTGAATCTACATTATTTACACTATCTCGCAATAACGATTCTGCTTGAATTCCGCGCGAAAGAGAATGAATCTTTAGTGCTGTGTCGTTAGTAATCAGCGTAAGGTTATAATCAAGAGCAATTTCAGCGATTTTGAGGTCATTTTGCCCCCAATCTGGCATGGGTGTTTCATAAAAAGAACGTGAAAGAATATAAAGAGGAATGAGATTTTCACCCTCTTTAAGATATGTTTGCCATAAAAAATCGCCCTTTTTTAGTGGGCTTAAACCAATAGTTTCAGGCTCAATTTCTTTGCCTAGATTATGATTAATGAGCCGAAAAAATTCGCGACTAAAATAACCACTTTGTCCCAAAGTTTCTTTTTTCTTACTAAGCTCCAAAAGAACAATATCACTGATAAAAAGAATATTCTCTCCTCCATAGAGAATGGAGAGATTCTCTACGCTATCAAGGATAATTGATGTATCAATGAGATAGCGCTTTTTCATACAACGACCACCTATTGACAACCCTCGCATTCAAACGAACGGTCTATGCTTGATTCTTCCACATTTTCGAGCGCCTCGGGACTTTGACTACGAAGATAGTAGGTTGATTTCAGCCCCAACCTCCAAGCATTGAAATAAATATCGTTTAGATATTTCCCGCTTGCTTTATCTAATGTAACAAAAATATTTGTACTCTGTCCTTGGTCAATCCATTTTTGCCGAATCGCTGCTGCCTTAATCAATAAATTTTGGTCAAGCTCATAGGCAGATGGGTAGAAGCTCCAATTATCGATTGTAAGATTTGGAACAACAACAGGAATCATACCACTTAGATTTTCTTCAAACCATTTCTTCTTATAAATTGGCTCAATCGTTTGTGTTGTCCCTACTAAAATACTAATGGAGCTTGTGGGTGCAATCGCCATTAAATATCCATTACGAATACCTTGTTTTTTAACAATTTCTCGCAATCCCTGCCAATCATAAGATTGTGTAAATAAATCTCGCACAACAAGCTGTTTCGCAGCAGCATTTGCCACATCGATAGGAAAGATTCCTTTGCTCCAATGCGAACCTTCAAAAAGAGGATAACTCCCTTTTTCAACTGCAAGTTCTGAACTTGCTAAAATTGTATGATAACTAATCGATTCCATGAGTAAATCAATTTTCTCAAAATGTTCTTTGCTTCCCCATTGAATATGATTTTCGGCAAGCATTTGCGCTTCCCCCATCACACCAAGCCCAATCGCACGTGTTTGCATATTTGTTACTTTGACTTTTCGCGTGGGATAAAAATTAAGATTAATCACATTATCAAGCATACGCACAGCAATGGGAACAACGCGCTGTATATCTTCAGGTGTGTTGACTTTAGAAAGATTGATACTTGCAAGATTACAAACTGCACTTTTCCCCTCTTGCCCTTCACGACGCGCAATAAAGATATTCTTACCCTCCAAAGAATCAATGCTTGTAAGTTTATTTGCCTTTTTGACGATTCCGTTATCGGTAACTACCGATTCATTCTCATCAAAATATGTTAGAGTTCCATCATCAAACTCGACACAAATACGATAATAATTTGGCTCTGTATTTTGAAAAATTTCCGTACAAAGATTACTTGAGCGAATGATTCCATTATGCGCATTAGGGTTGGCGCGATTTGCATTATCTTTGAAACATAAAAAAGGCGCTCCTGTTTCAAAATAATTACCTAAAATTTTCTTCCATAAATCCTTTGCACTCACAACTTCTTTAAAAATATCATCTCTTGCTTCATATTCTAAATAACGTTTGGTAAAAGCTTCTCCATAGAGTTCAGTTAAATCTCCACACTCATTAGAATCCAACAATGTCCAATGCGCATTTGCCTCGATTCGTTCCATAAACAAATCACAAATCCATAATGCAGGAAAAAGGTCATGCGTGCGCCGTCTTTCTTCGCCACTATTTTTCTTGAGGTCGACAAAATCAAAAATATCACGATGCCAAACTTCAAGATAGACACTAATTGCACCCTTGCGCGTTCCGAGCTGGTCAACAGCCACAGCAATATCATTTGTGATTTTCAAAAATGGCACAACACCACCAGCAGCATTTTTATGTCCATCAATCGCACTTCCAAGCCCGCGCACCTTAGAATAATCCCAACCGATTCCACCACCATATTTGCTCAAAAGCGCCATTTCTTTGTACGCATCAAAGATTCCTTCGATATTATCAGGCGTGCTGCCAACATAACAAGAACTTAGCTGATGTCTTGGCGTGCGCGCGTTACTAAGTGTGGGTGTGGCTGCCATCACTTCAAATTTAGATAACATATCATAAAAGGCAATCGCCCAATAATTTGGGTCTTTTTCATTTTGAGCCAAAAACATTGCAATTGCCATAAACATTTGTTGTGGCAATTCAATTGGGGAATTTCTTTTATCTTTGAGCAAATATCGGTCATAGAGAGTTTTAATCCCGAGATATGTAAATTGCAAATCGCGTTCAGGAACAATATGAGATTGAAGCAAATCCAAATCAAATTTCGCAGCAAGCCCAACAATGATTCGACCACATGCCTCGCCATGCGCAAAATAATCGCGCAGATGTCCATAGTCTGCTTTATCGGTAGCAAAATATTTCGCCGCATTGCCCTTGCCCACATTATGCATGACTTTATGGTATAAGTCATACAAAAAAAGCCGTGCAGCAACAAAAGTCCAATCAGGTCTATCAATATCAATTTTATCCGCAGCTGTTTTAATCAGAGTTTGTTGGATTTCTTCTGTTGTGATTTTATCGCGAAATTGAATGCGTGCATCGACTTCAAGTTCACTTTGATTCACATCATTCAGCCCCTCGACAGCTTCTTTTGTAAATTTCTGAATCTTACAAATATCCAAAGTCTCTGTATAACCATTGCGTTTAATAACTTTCAGTCCTGACATTATAATTCGATTCCTTTCGTAGTCTCCAATTTTTTCTAGAATTGTGATTTTATTTCTTCTGCCTTTTGCGTTCATTTGGTTCAAGGATTTTTTTACGAATCCGAATGTTTTTGGGTGTTACCTCCAAAATTTCATCATCTTCTATCCATTCCAATGCACGTTCTAAGGTTAAATCTCTAGGAGGAACCAGCTTAATGGCGTCATCACTTCCACTTGCACGCATATTTGTAAGATGTTTAGACTTAATAGGATTCACGTCTAAATCATTATCGCGACTATGCTCGCCAATCACCATTCCAACATACACTTTTGTTTGTGGAGTGATAAAGAGTACGCCCCTTTCTTGGATATTAAACAGAGAAAATCCTGTCGCTTCGCCATTTTCCATGCTAATCAAAGCCCCATTTTTGCGGGATTCCACACTGCCGCTAAACGGGCGAAACTCCAAAAAGCTATGATTCATCACACCTTCGCCTTTTGTGTCTGTCAAAAACTCGCTGCGATAGCCGATAAGCCCTCTTGCGGGGATTTCAAACTCAAGCCGAGTGAATCCCTCGCCCATTGGATTCATCGCCTTCATCTCCGCCTTGCGCCGCCCTAAGCGCTCGATGATTGTACCGCTAAAATCCTGCGGTGTATCGATAACGAGATGCTCAAAAGGCTCGGTTTTTGTGCCATTCTCATCTTTGATAATCACTTCGGGACGCGAAATGCTAAACTCAAACCCCTCACGGCGCAAATTCTCGGCTAGAATCGTGATTTGTAGCTCCCCTCGCCCGCTCACGCGGAACTTTCCTTCACCCATTTCTTCACATTTCATCGCAATATTGGTCTGCATTTCTTTGAGCAAGCGGTCTTTGAGCTTGTTTGCTGTTACATGCTTGCCCTCTGTGCCCGCTAGCGGACTATCATTGACGGCAAAAACGACACTCATTGTCGGCTCTTCGAGGTGCATCGGGTCAAGCGGCATTGGGTTGTTCGGGTCGACAATCGAATCGCCAACATCAATCGCATTGAATCCCGCAATAGCGACAATATCGCCGGCTTGTGCCTCATCAATCTCTGTGCGCGCAAGCCCCAAAAAGCCAATGAGTTTGGTGATTCTGCCTGTTTCCTTTTCGCCATCGCCTTTGGCAAGCATAACATTCGCACCCTTTTTGACAACGCCGTTAAACACACGGGCAATACCAATCTTGCCTACATAATTATCATAATCGAGCGTAAAAATCTGCATTTGCAAGGCATTGTCGCGGCTACCGCTCGGTGCTGGGACATATTCCAAAATCGCCTCAAACAGAGGCTCAAGGCTTTTTTTCTCATCATCTAAATTTTTAATAGCATACCCATCACGTGCAGCAGCATAAATCACAGGAAAATCAAGCTGAAACTCGCTTGCTTCCATTGCGACAAACAAATCAAAGACCTCATCAACGACTCTATCAGGCTCGCTTGCGGGCTTATCAATTTTATTAACAACAACAATCGGGCGGATTCCAAAACTAAGCGCCTTTTTGACGACAAACTTTGTCTGGGGCATCACGCCTTCTTGCGCATCGACAAGCAGCAGCACGCCATCGACCATTTTGAGCACACGTTCCACCTCGCCCCCAAAGTCGGCATGCCCGGGTGTATCGATGATATTAATCTTTGTACCCCGATAATGAATCGCGGTATTTTTCGAGAGAATCGTAATGCCACGTTCGCGTTCCAAATCATTGCTATCCATCACGCGCTCATCAATTTGTTCACGTTCGCTAAAAGTGCCCGATTGTGTCAAAAGCCCATCTACGAGGGTTGTTTTTCCATGGTCAACATGGGCAATCACGGCAATATTCCTAATGTTTTGCATAAAACTCCTGTGATTTTCTGTGAAGTGAAAAATGGATTGTAGCAAACGAAGCTTAAAAACCCTCAAGTGCCTTTGTTGCGGCAGACGTTCAAGGCAGCGGCAGCCTGTGTCGTTGGCATAAGCTCGATTCGGTTGATATTCACATGTTCTGGCAAGCTCAAAACCCAAGCGACCGCCTCGGCGATGTCCTCTGGGAGCAGTGGTTGTGTGCCTGCATAGACAGAATCTGCCTGCTCTTTGTCGCCCTTGAACCGCACAAGCGAAAACTCGCTCTGTGCAAGACCGGGCTCGATATTGGTTACGCGGATATTTTTGTCGAACAAATCGGCACGGAGATTGAGGCTAAACTGCTTGACAAATGCCTTTGTCGCGCCATAGACATTGCCCCCGGGATAGGGATAGCTCCCTGCAATCGAGCCAATATTGATGATTATTCCCGATTGTTTTGCGACCATTTGGGGCAGAACAAGCCGTGTGAGCCGCACAAGTGCTGTGCAATTGACAGAAATCATACGTTCCCAATCGTCCAAATCAGCGCAATCTGCGCTCTGCAATCCCAAAGCAAAACCTGCATTGTTCACGAGCACATCGACATTCCAACCGCGCTCACTCGCGATTTGTTGCAGATTCTGCTCAATCCTTTTGCTCTCTTGCACATCGCAGGCGATGAATGCGCAATATGATTCACCGAGCAGCTGTTGCAATTCCAAAAGCCGCTCTTTGCGCCTTGCAAGCGCGATAATCCGATAGTTTTGGGCAGCAAGTCTCTTTGCAATCGCCCAGCCAAATCCACTCGAAGCGCCCGTTATCAGTGCTGTTTTCATCTGCATAGACATTCCTTGTTGCAAAAGCTCCTGCAATGATACCATGATTCTTTTTTAAACCTCGTGGTTTACTTTAAGATGACTTGGGTTATTATCATACCACAAATTGCAAGGAGGCAATATGCGAGACAATACAATGATTGAGATGAAAGGACGTTTGGCACAATTCCATTTTTCACTCCATCTTTCGTATGGCAAAGAACGAAAACTTGGCAAAAAATACCTGCAATTCTATGACGAAGCAAGCAAATTTCTACATGGCAGAATCTTCAAAGACTATTTCCGATGTTTTGCCTATGGACTCGATGCCTCATGCTATCGTTATATTCCCAAAATTGTGATTTGGGCGTATGATGAAAAAGAGATTCAAAAAATCCTTGCCCTAAGCCATCAATATAATGTAGCGCTCACCTTTCGCGCAGCAGGGACCTCGCTAAGTGGGCAAGCCAGCTGTGATAGTGTGCTCGTTGTGTGCAACGCGCATTGGAAGGGGATTTCAGTTTGCCACAATGGCGAGGAGGCGACATCGATTTGGTGCGATTGCGGCGTCATCGGTGCAGACGCAAACGCGGCATTAAAGCCTTATGGCAAAAAAATAGGACCAGACCCAGCGACCATTAATAATGCGCTTATTGGGGGCATTTTTTCAAACAATTCTAGTGGAATGTGCTGTGGTGTCAAGCAAAATAGCTATCAAACTGTGCAATCTATCCGAGCGATTCTTTTTGATGGCACAATCCTTGACACATCAGACCCACAAAATGTCGAAGCATTTTGCCAGAAATATCCCCAAATTGTCGAACAACTTTTTGCATTGCGCACCGAGATTCTTGCCGATGAAGAATTAACAAATTTTATCAAACGCAAATTTGCCATTAAAAACACAACAGGATATAGCATTAATGCACTCATTGACTTTGAATCGATGACAGACATTCTAAACCATATCTTTATCGGTGCAGAAGGAACATTAGGATTCATTTCACGTGTGGAATATGAATGTGTCAAAGATTTTACACACAAAGCATGCGCGCTTTTGTTTTATCACAATCTTACCGATGCATCGCATGCGATTCAAATTCTTGCAAAAAACGATTCGATTGTGAGTGCAGCCGAGATGATGGACTATGCCTCGCTTGTGAGCGTGCAAAACATGGACGGAATGCCACCAGAAATCAAAAAGATTTGCGAAGGAAATTGTGCCATTCTTATTCAGCTCGAAGAAGATAATAAACAAATACTAGAAAACAATATCGCTACTATTACCGACCAACTTAGCAGTATTCAGACATGTTTTGGTGTGCAATTTAGCTTTGATTCCGCTGTTCAAGAATCATGGTGGAATATCCGCAAAGGATTACTGCCCATTGCGGCTGCGATGCGCCCTAGTGGCTCAACCGTGATTGTTGAAGATATTTGCTTTGAAATCAAAGATTTTGCAAGCGGAATCGAAGACATTTCTCAACTATTCAAACAATACAATTTTAATGGAATTATCTTTGGACATGCGCTAAGTGGTAATGTGCATTTCATTATCACGCCCATTTTAGGAGATTCTGAAGAATCCAAACGTTTCGGTGCATTGATGGAATCGCTTGCAGAGATTGTGGTGGGCTATAATGGAAGCATTAAAGCCGAGCATGGCACAGGCAGAATGGTTGCGCCTTTTGTGCAAAAAGAATGGGGCGAAAAAGCCTATTTGATTCATAAAAAAATCAAGGCGATTTTTGATAATAAAAACCTCATCAATCCTGATGTCATCATTAGCGATAATCCCAAGATTCATCTTGAAAATCTCAAGCCTTCTGGGAAAAATTTGATTGAAGATTATTTAGACGCATGCATGGAATGTGGCTTTTGCGAAAAAGTCTGCCCAAGCAAGAATCTCACCCTCACACCACGTCAAAGAATCGCTGTCTATCGCGAAATCAAACGGCTAGAAAGCATTCCAAAAGATGAGCGAAGCGAAGAACAAGAACAAGAGTTGCAAGAATTGCAAAAAGGAGCTGCCTATTTTATCGTCCAAACATGCGCGACATGTTCGATGTGCGCAACACTCTGCCCGCTCACAATCGACACAGCAAAAATCGCGCTCAAAGCCTCACAAAAACTTGGCAAAATCGATAAAATGGCTATCGGATTTTTTGGAAATCGTATCCATACAACCACAAATCTCTTGCGCTTTGGTGTGGGATTCACAAACGACATCAACCGCGTTTTTGGCGCAGAAACGATTCGAGGACTTTCGCAAAAATTTCATAAATGGTGCAAAACACCTGTGGTGTTGGATTATTTTCCGAGCAAAAATACTAACTACCTTAGCATCACTGAAATGAGGAACTGGGTAACTAACGGAAAAGTTGTGTATTTTAGCTCATGCCTCAACCGCGCCTTTGCACCAAGCGCAAAAAGCGAGGATAAACGTAGCATTGCCGAAGTCTTTGCAAACCTTTGTCGCAAGGCAGATTTTAATGTGATAAATCCTGACAATATCGAAAATCTCTGCTGCTCGAAGGCATACAAAAACCACCCAGATATTGTCGCAAAACTCGTTAAAGAATCCTACGATTCTTTGCGCGCCGCTTCAAAAGATGGCACGATTCCAATCGTTTGCGACCATAGCGCATGTTCGCTCGAACTCTTTAAGTTGCTACATGATTATGCGCTACAAAATACACAACCAAAACTTCAGATTATCGACATGCCCGCATTTATCGATTCTGTCTTAGCACCTCGTCTCTCTTTTACACCAAATCACCAAAAAATCGCCCTCTATGCTCCCTGCTCCACACGTCATTATGCGCTCAATAAAGAATCGACACATTGGGAACAAGCGCTTTTGAATTTGGCAAAACGTTGCGGCGCAGAAGTTGTGGTGGATTCTCATCTCAAATGTTGCGGCTTTGCGGGCAATAAAGGCTTCTTGGTCCCCGAACTCAACGCAAGTGCGCTTGAAAATATTGGGCAGAATAACGGGCAGAATCTCTTAAATGGCATACATAAAGGTTTTAGCAGCTCAAGTACATGCGAGATTGGATTAAGCCATAAAACCGGCTTTAGTTGGCAACACATTGTCTATCTTGTCGATTCTTGTAGTGCGGCGCTTTAGAGCCAACACAGAGGGCTTAATTTGAATCCATTAAGCCCTAACATCAAACATTACAACCTTGCGTGCTTGCAATGATGATTTGGAGGTGTGACTTTAGTCGCACTTGCGCGGCGTTATCGCGTAACTTTAGGGAGTGTGGCGCATTACTTCGCCACACGACAGCAAAACTCAAAGAGTTTTGCAAAAACTAAATGTGCAAATCCACAGGGCTTGTGGGGAACACAATCGGGTGCGGCTTGCGCATGCGGCTTGTGGTTGAGTTCGAATTCTTATCCTCGACATTTGCAAATGCTGACTTAGATTCTGCATTGGAATCGGATTGATGGCGACTATCCAATCCACCGCTACTGATAAACGACATATTGAACAAATCTTGAGTTGTGAATTTCACACCATCGGCATTGGTGAGGATAAAGCTCAAAAAGCGTCCATCGCCATACGTTGCCTTTTGAATCGCCGTAATGCCCAATTCTTTGAGCGAAACGACCGTGCCACGTTCGTCCAAAACCGCTCCGACTTGCGAGAAATCTAAGTCATTCAACTCCTCTTCGCTCATCTCTCTTGCTTCGTTCATTACAGACGCGCGGTTACCATTTTCATCGACCGTAAGCTCGCCATTTCCTGAATACAAATCCTCGATGGCAATGGTAACTTCTTTGCCTGTACCAAATAACATGGTGATTTTGCTACTCTCTTCATCGAGTTGCATACCGACAACAACGTTGAAAAAGTCTCCATTAAAATCACTGAGCTTGTCTAAAAACTCTGTGCCGCCATTTTGTAAGCCTTCTTTGAGGATTGCAAAGTTGGATTCACTAAAATTCATTCCCGTGAGCTGATAGAACTTATTGGCAATATAATTGGAATAATACGAACCATTACCTATGTCTATACTCTCAATGGTTTTTACCAATTCATTGAGATTTTCGCGCAACGTGTTGTAGCTGTCACTAATCTTGTAGTTATTTTTAAAAGGATTCTTGCTTTTAAAGACAAAATCATCTCCTCCGCCCCGAAGTGCTTTTGCGGCTTGGTATTCCCAAGCAAGGAATCTTTCGCCCTTTTCTTCTGTCTCGCGCATTTCTTTTATGTTTGTATAAAAATTGATTCTCTCTAGCCGCGTTGAGCCGTCCGCGCCTGTTTTGCGATAGGAGAGGTCAAGCCCCTTTTCGGCAAAGACTCTGCTGAATGTGTCTAAGTTTGTAAAGTCAATCCAACCCGATTTGTCCGCATACGACTTAAAGAAGTCTATCACATTCTCTTTCTTGAGCTGCTGGTGGCTTTCTTCGGGGCGAAACTCTGTTGCAATTCCCATATTATATTTAGAGGCATTATGGTAGGCGCGCCGCGCTGCTTCGCTTTCGAATCGAATAGGCGAACCCACTTCAGAATAATAATCCGATTGGAACGCATTGGGCTTATATTCAAAGAATTGCGTGATGTCGATTCCTCCCAATGCTTCCAATAGATTAATCTCGATTTCTTTGCCATCTTCATCATAGCCTACTAACACAAGATTTTTTGCGTTAATATCACTTTTACCCACAAAACCGTCAGCATTAACATCAAAGCTTGCCAATTGCGAGAGTTGGTCAAGGTAAATACTTACATTGTCATTTATCTTGAGCGCAACTCTCATTTCACCAAAAGGCGTATCGATTGTATTGCGTTTGCCCATTTCAGAAACTTCAGGGTGTTTTATACTATTATAGTAACGACTAAAAAGGCTTGTGCCGGGAAACTTATAATGCGCGCCATCTATCGTAAGCGATACTCCATCGTATCTTTCAAACGTTCCATTGCTCGGTAGTGATTTGAATTTTGCATTTGCCTCTTGTACTTCTGCATTGCTAAGTTGGCGCAAGGATTCGGCATGTAAATCTTTACCTTTAATGCCTTCACTCATTTTATCGCGTATATATTGCGCGTAGTCATTCGTAAGTCCTTTTATTGCAATTTGCATTGTGTCCTCCTTTTATCGTGCTGGTGGCACTTTGCGCAAATCAAAGAGCACAGCATCAAAATTATCATCAACATAAACGTCAACATTGGCGTTATCGGTAACCATTCCGGTGCTATCCAAACTTGGCAAGAAACGCAAAACATTACTTGTGCCGTTTGCTGCATTGATGAGTTCTTGAATTAAGGCTGTATCGAGGTTGAAAGTTGTAACTACCTTTTGCCCAATATCCTTTTTTGCCGCGTTGTAATTATCCATCAATGTGAACATTGCCATATTTGGCTGCCAAAAAAATTCTTGGACACTAATGTTTGTTGCTACGTCAGGAAAAATGTTATGAGTCGCAAAAACACGTGTTGTGCAACCTGTTCCATTTGGGGCATATACACCACCACTCTCGGGTCGTGGGTCATTATTGGGATCAGCAGGAGCAGGTGAGTTGGGGGCTATTGTGTCGCTTTTTTTGAGAAATATAGTACCATCTCGTGCATAAACTTCATTCATAAAAGCGCTTCTCATTGCAAAAACTTGTAATTCAACATTAGGCGTAGAGAATCGCTTTGTCGCTATACTCTCATCATCTGCCGTTTTCCAACCCAAACTGTGTTCTAGCCCATCTTGTCTGCCTTGAATATAGACCCAAGTATTCAGTGGAACGGGCTTGGGACTTGTGAGATTATCAGTTGTAAGTCCTTCGAGTAATGTTCGTCTGATGACAAGATAGCCATTTGTTGTAAGAACGAATCGAAAAACAATATGTTCTACTTCATCTGTTTTCCAAGAACTCCTATCAAAAATCACTAGTTCAGACTTTGGATATTGTGTTAGATAGAACCAACCACCAGCAGAATTGATTCCTACACGTGGTTCTTGAATTGCGCCCGGAACTGTTGGGTCTAATCGATTTGTCCCCATATAGGCACAAAGAGTTTTTCCATAATCAACTGATGAAGCAATAACTTTTTGCGTTGGCGCAAATGTTGTCTGCCCAAGTTTTGTCGCGATAAACATCTGCTGATTGCCTAGCGAGAATTGATACAGCGCATCGGTGTTTGCGTCAATCGTGAGAGCCGAAACGTTGATGACTGCCCTTGTTTTTGCGTCCTGCTTTTTCTTGAGCGTCTTGAATGTCGCATTCAGCTTTGCAATCTCGCTTTTTGGGACTTGTTTAAGGTCGCTCGGCTTATCGTTTGCCGCAAATACCAACCCTGCGCACAGTAGCGCAATCGTGAAAACTTTTCTCATTGAGTTTTTCTTCCTTATTTCTCAATTATAGAATCATATCGACAAAAGCATGAAAAAGTCAAGGTTTTGCGCCTTTTTGATTTGTTGTGTTGCGCTATATTTCGTTTTGTTACATGTTATTCTTCTGTTGCAATGGAATTGTTGCGAGCACTTGACTCGCTCGCAATGACGGTATAGCAAGGCAAGCGAGTGAAACGAGCGCAGCGAGTTCGCAATACCTTGATTCTCTATTGCTCATCAATTCCAGAATCCCAACCACAGCGCATAGAGGCAGCGTTCCTGCTGAAGGTAATAACGTTGCCACCGCGCTGTGGACTATTGGCATAATGCAAGCGCCGCGCACAAATGAAGAGCGTGCAGGGGTTGGGGGGTTAAGGG
>CAMWUR010000032.1 GCA_947177485.1 uncultured Helicobacter sp. | reverse complement strand
ACCCTCTCGGGTATTCGAATGGAGACTTTGTTCTAAAACCAAATAATAGCCGCATTTTACACCACAAAACCTTAGAAAAATATTAAATTCTAGGAATAAGGCGCAAGTTCATCGATGATACTTAAGGCATTCAGACTTCGCGGGTAGCCGATGTAGGGCACAAGCGCGGTAACCACAGCAATGAGCCGTGCTCTATCATTTCCTATGCGAAGATTGCCTGCAACATGCGCCTTGACCTGCGTATCTGCGCCACCCATTGAAAGAATATAAACAAAAGTCAGCAACTCCCTAAACTTTAAATCAAGCCCCGTCCTTGTATAGTAATCTCCAAAACAATTTGCCGACAAAAACTCGCGAATATGTTTCATATCTGCTGGTGCTGCCGCGTTGCTTTTGTCAATCGCCTCGCCAAAAAGCTCGCGCTGTGTCGCAAGCCCCCTATCTCTGCGATTCTGCCGATTTGTCGTTGCTTGGGGTTGCAGAGGCAGGGCAATTTTGTTAGCGCGAAAAATCTCGTTGGTTGCGTTGATAAAATCAATTGTTTTGCCCATTCCGACATAAGGTGTCGCTTGATAGACAATTTCTTTAATCATCACAGGCGAGACATTGTTTTTAAGCGCGGCTTGGGCGATTGTTTTGTATTCACTAAGAGCCGGAATCGCGACAAGCGAAGCGAGGATAATTAAAAGCCTCTCTTCCAATTTTAAATCGGAATGTTGCAAAACTTCATCAAAGGCAAAATTAGCATAATTGCTAAAAAACTCGGGGTCTGTTTTTGCAAGCGACACTTGCGATATATCAACTTTGCCAAAGAGTGTTTCAAAAGTCTGCTGCGCGTTTTTTGTGAGATTCATCATCTGCTCCTTTGGTTGTTTAAGTGTTTTTGCAAAACTTTGCGCACCAAAACCAAGTACGCTCAAACCGCCTGCAATGGCAAGCGAATCTTTGATAAACTTGCGCCTTGAATGATTTGCTATTTTCTTTCGCATTTTACGCTCCGACTATCCGAAATATTGATGCAAATGTTCTTTGTAATCTTTGATGTATTGCTCGACTTGTGGATTCTTAACCACATCGTTGCACATAAAAGTGGGCAAGACCTGCATTCCTAGAAACTCATGCGCCTTGCGCAAATGCAAATACACGATTTCCACGCCCAGACCTTCAAAAAATCCATTCTTGTCCGTAAAAGCCTCAATCGGCGCATTCCACGTAACACTCAACATGACTTTTTTGCCCTGCGACAACCCGCCGCTGCCATATTTCAAACTATCGTCTTTGCGGCTGCGCCCATCGTTTTTGAACAAAACACCAGCGCCTGCGATATAGACTTCATCAATGTATTTTTTCACAATCCAAGGTTCGCCCATCCACCAAGCAGGTAGTTGATAAATCAGCACATCGCTCGTGGCAATTTTTTGCATTTCTTCTTGCGCATTATAGCCCTTGTCGATGATGGTTTCAACCACTTTAAATCCCAGAGATTCTAAAGTTTCTTTTGCCACAGCCTGCAAAGTTGCGCTAAGTCTCCCACCAGAATTTCCAAATTCTTTTGCACCATTTAATAGTAATGCTTGCATCTTTTCTCCTTATTTCTCATGATAAAGATTTGTATCTAACTCTTTTAATACCCTAGCCGGGTTGCCCCCAACAATCACATTTGGCGGGACGTCTTTTGTAACGACACTACCCGCCGCAATCACAGAATTTTCGCCAATCGTTACGCCGGGACAAATCGTTACGTTGATTCCAATCCAAACCCTGTCTTTAATCACAATCGGCTTGCAAAAAGTCGCCTGACGATTGTAGGGATTGAAATCGTGGTTGATTGTCGTGAGGCAGACTTTGGGCGCGATAAATACATCATCGCCAATCGTGATTCCGCCTCTGTCCATAAACGTGCAAGCTTGATTCATAAAGAAATTTTTGCCCACACGAATATTGCGTCCAAAATCGACATAAAAGGGCGGAATTATCCATGTACTTTCATCGAGCTTTTGCCCAATAATCTTGCTAAAAATCTTGCGTACTTTTTTGGGACTATGTGCGCCCGAATTAAGCTTGTTTGTGAGTGCAATCGTGCACATGATGATGTCGCGAATCTTTGGAAATTCTTTGTCGTTCATATCGACAAGTTCACCTGCCAAATCACGCGTGAAAATATCACGATTTGTTGTTGGTGCGGGCGTGCTGCGGGGCGAAAATTGTGTTGCCATTTCTTACTCCTTTGTTCGTTTTTGTGCCGCTTGAATATAAGCTTTATATTCCTCATCACTTAAAAGTTGAAGCCACATCACATTCTTTCCATCTTTTTCGTGCGTGAGCGCGATGTGCTCCCCGATTTCGTCCAATCCCGCGCCATGCCAATGCTCCACATCAGGCGGGCAGAGCACAGCGTCTCCCGGCTTTGCGATTTGGGCAATTCCGTCCTTTGTGCCCGTGTAAATGCTGCCTTGTGTAACAAGCAATGTCTGCCCTGCGGGGTGCGTGTGCCACGCGGTGCGCGCACCCTTTTCAAACCGCACCAACGCGCCGCCAAAAGGGCGATAACTATCGCTCTTAAACAGCATTTTGACATGCACATCGCCGCTAAATATTTTAGAATCTCCTTTAAATCCTCCTAAACTCCCACTCTTAATAATCTCTTGTGTCTTTTGCATTTGTGCTAACTCCTTTGCAATTCCAAGATGTGCACAACTTAACGCGCTGATTAAAGCCAAACTTACGATTTTTTGCATTCTTTTTCCTTTCGTTCAATTTACAAGGGTTTGTTGATTCCTAAACTCTGGCGAATGCCAAAATTTGGTGTCGTGCAAAGTCGCACGATTAAATCGGCGATACTCTTGCGCGAGATTCTCCCGCTTGGGTTCTTAAACGGCTCGCCCTTTTGCGTGAGCTCATAATCAATCTCATCGGCATGGCTGAACCATTGCGCGCGGATAATTGTATAGTCAAGATTGGACGCCTCGATAACGCGCACCTCTTCTCTATGCGGCGCAATATAATTGGCAATGCGCGCAAGCTCGGAATCGGGAATTTCTTGATATTGCCCATTATACACACCAAAAGAGGTAATCCATACTAACCTTTTGAGCCCAGCCGCTTGCATCGATTCGATGATGGCGCTCGCCATTTGCGGCGTGTTTTTGCCATAGAGATTCGCATACACGACTTGCACGTCCTTCATCGCGTTTGTGAGTGCGACTTTATCTGTCGCATCGCCCTCAATGACCTCCACGCGCGCGCTCTTGAGGTGTTCGAGCCGCTTTGCATTGCGCAAAAAAAGCTTGAGATTTACATCTGTTTTTTGCAGAAACATCGCTATCGCCTCTTTTGCGACACTCCCGTTCGCGCCGACAATCAGCACCGTTGTCGCGCCCGTTGCGCCCTTTTGCGGCGCTGGGTTCTGCGCCAAAAGCGGGACAACGCCCAAGCACAGCGCGAGGGCGAGAATGCGGAGAAATGTTTTGCGGCTCATCTTTGCTCCTTGTCAAAATCATGATTATATGGTATGATACCTAGTATCAGTCAAGGGGTTTTGCGTCTTTTTGTGGCGAATCTCAAAAATTTATTTTTCCGCCCAAATGCCGCTGCGCCCGCGATTCTGTGCCATTCTTGCCTTTTTATTCTACAAAAAAGGCTTTTTTTTTTTGGACAATAACCGATATGATAATATAACACTAAGAGGAGGGAGTATGAATCCAATCCACACAAGCGGCTATCAAAACGCAAAGGCGAACGCAGCGATGTTGGGGGCAAAAGTTGTCGAGCATACCGAGACAGAAAATATGGCGGCAACGACTATCACAAACGATTCCAAGAAAAAAGAGTTTGCGAGTGTCGGCGAGTATGCCAAATATTTGGGCGAGCAATACGGAATCAACCAAGCGGCAAAGAGCATTGGCGGCGTGCCAACGACAATCAATGTCCCAAGCCATGTCTTGCAACAGGCATTCAACGACCCAGAGGCGCGCGAGTGGCTCGAGGAGAATCTCAAAATCTTGCAACAACCCAAGAAGCCGATGTTTGGGGAGTTTGTGAGCTTGAGCTACAATGTTGATAGCGTTGGTTCGATTACGACAATGGCTGTCGGCACAAACGACCCGGACGGCAGCATTGCGCGCGCGAACGCGAAGCGCAAGCAAGAAGAGGCGCGCGAAAAAGAGCGGCTCGAACAAGAGCGAATCGAGGCGAAGAAAGAGGAGGAAAAGCGGCTCGAGGAATTGCGCGAGAAGGGCGACAATGGGCAGATTCAGGTAACTATCAGTGGAGAGAGCGCAAAGGCTGTGCAAGCGGGGCTCGCAAACGCCTTGCAAAGCGGAATCGCGCTTGATGTGAAGATGTAGGAGGCGCAAATGGCAATCGAGGCAACAAATCACATTGCGGCGAATGTCGCGCTCACTGCGACACAGAATGGCGCGAGCAACAAGCAGCAGGCGAAGTTTGAGAATGTGCAGGATTATGCGAAATATTTGGGCGAGAGATACGGCGTTTATCGCGCTAACAAGACGATTGAGGGCATTCCCGCTTCAATCGATATTTCGCCCGCGTTTTTGCAAAAGGCGCTCGATGACCCCGAAAAAATGCAATGGCTCGAGGAGAATCTCGAGGCGATGCAGTCGCTGAACACCTCGATGTTTATGGGAACGCTCACGTATGTGGGGTATAGCATCGATAGCGAGGGGAATATGACGATGATAAGCAGCGGGAACAGCGACCCTGACGGCGAGATTGCCGCGGCAAACGCAAAGCGCAAACAAGAGGAAGCGCGCGAAAAAGAGCGGTTCGAACAAAAGCGGCTTGAGGCGAAAAAAGAAGAGCAGAAACGGCTCGAAGAATGGGCGCAAAAGGCAGCGACAGAGGCTGTCAGCGGCAGCTTTCAGTTTAGCCTAAGCGGCGACAACGCAAAAGCATTGCAGCTCAAGCTTGTGAACGCGTTGCAGAGCGGAATCGCACTCGATACGAAGGCATAGGGCGCAGTTTGACTTGGAATCTCGCGGCGAGATTCCAAGCGCATTTAAGCGAGCGCATAGCTTTCGTCCAAAAACTTGCAAAGCTGTTTTGGCGCAAATGTCTTGCCATTGAGTAAAATGCTTATCCAATGTTTTTTGTTCATGTGGTATGCCTTGAAGCAAAACTGATTATCCACAAATGCGAGCACATCTTGCTGGTCAAGCTTGAGATTGATAATCTCGACATCGCTCGATTCTTTTAAACCGAGCTTGGTTTTGTCAACAACCAAAAACGCCGCGTACCATTTCTTGGTTTCTTTTTTACGCAAAACGGCGTATTTTGGAAACTTCTGCCATAAAAACTCGAGCTCATCGCCATATTTTTCTTTCGCATACGCGCAAAGCATTAAGGCATTTTGGCTGACAAAAACTGCGTTCATTTTATCCCCTCTTTTAAAGAATCTCACCCCAATTTCACACAATTTCTAAAGCCAACCTTGCAGATTCTGTTCAAAAATCTCATTGCGCGAAAATAGCACGGTATTGCCCGAGAGACTCACTCTCTCGCCTAGATTACGCGCATAGAGCACGCCGCCGCGCGCCGATGTCGGCTCGAGCTTTGAAAGCGCAAAACTCGGCAAATCGAGCGCATAGAGCTCGGAATCTCTATGGTTTTGTACTCTCTGCACATAGAGAATTCCGCTTTGCGTCTTAAAAGCGACTTGACTTTGCGCATTATTGATAAAATTTAAAACAACAAAGCCGCTTGCAAGCGTGGCCATGCCCACAAAGGTCGATTTCGTGCGTTGGCATAAACCAACGAATTGATACGTGCCATTTTGACAAAGACAAAAGCTGTTTCAGAGAGGTTGTGTTCTTTAGCGATAGTTTGCATGAGTCTATCGGGCAACCATTTATCATGCAACACACAAACTGCCGCAGGATTTCCACCAAAGATTCTATCGCTAAACGTATCGACAATATAGCATTGCATTTACACTCCTTTGCGTTTTATCCTAAACTTCTTTTACGAGCGGCAAACCTTGCAAAAGCCTCTTGAGCTTGATTTGCACTTGTGGCAGATGTTCGGCGACACTTAGCCCAACCACATCAAATTTCTTTGCCACGTCTTGAATGATTCGCGATACTTGTTCTATGCTCATTTGCCCCGTGTTACCCACAGCGGCATAGAGTTCTTTTGGGTCGAACACATCTAAATCAAGATGAATCATAACCTTTTTTGCCCTGACTTTGTCGAGCCATTGTAAGACGTTTTTGGAATCTGTCGCCTCTTTTGGCGCGAGGGATTCAAGCCCAAACTCCCTCTGGCGCGCCGCATAATGCGTTGCCTCGTCTGAATGCAAGCCCACGAGCAACACCTTTTGCGGAGCAAGCGCGGCGGGCAGCCCAAAGGTTTGCGTAAGCCCCCCTTGCCCGATGATGGCGCTCACAGCCATCGCGTGGTAGCCCTTGTAAAACTCATCGCCGGGCAGCCCAATATCGGGGTGCGCGTCAATCCACAGCAGCGCGACATCATCGGCATAGAGGTGCGCGAGATAGCAGAAGCTCGGCACGCTCACGGCACATTCGCCACCGAGTGTCAGAATCTTCGCGGGCTTGCGCGCTTCGAGGATTGCGAGCGCGGCTTTGGTTTGGCGCATCAACGCGGCTTTGTCGATGATTCCGTCTTGCACAACCCGCCGCCCCGCGCTATCAAGCGCGAAATCGGTTGCGACCTCGACCACAGCGGTGTTTTCACTTGGCGCAATCGAATCGGCAAGCAGACTTAGAATCTGCGCGCCCAGAACATAGCCCTGTGCCGCTTCCTTTGGGCTTAGGTCATCAAACCAGCCCGCGATGTCGCCGCCTTGCCATTGGGGATAGACGAGCCGCAAGAGATGTGCCATGTGTGCTCCTTTAGGTTTTTGTGTATGATAGCACAAATCATGGGAGAGGACAAATATTTTACTAAAATTTTACGCATTTTTTGCAAAAAGCCCTTGACAGAGAGTAGCTATTAGGTTTTATAATTGCATATTTGGTTTAAGGAGCGTTATGCGACAGCTCAAATGTCTTGTTCTATTATTCATAATGGGGCTTGCCTGCAACCTTTGGGCAAAAGAGGAGAAAAGCATGCGGATTCAAATGCAATTTGAGAATCAAAGCTTTGTCTTTGTTTTGGCAAATAATTCCGCTGCACGAGATTTATGGAATCTCTTGCCTTTGGAGCTTCGTTTTAGCGATTATGTGGGCAAAGAAAAAATCGCCTCGCTACCCAAAAAACTAAGCGCACAAGAAAGCAATGACTATGACCCACAAAGCGGAGATTTTTTCTATTTCGCTCCGTGGGGCAATGTCGGAATCTTCTATGCCAAACAGCCTCCATATCCCGGAATCATTCAACTTGGAACAATTGAAAATGACAAAGACAATTTCATTCGCGCCCTGCGCAACCAAAAGAAAGATTTTATGATTTCAATCACCAAAATGCCAAATTCAAATTAAAGGAAACACAATGCAAAACCGCCGAGATTTTCTCAAAACTTCTGCAAAAATTGCGAGCCTACTTGCGATTGGAGGACTTTCGAGCCAAAGCCTGCTTGCAAACGAAGAAAAACAAGGAGTCAAAATGGAATTTCTAACGCTCAATAATGGCATCAAAATGCCCATTTTGGGACTTGGGACGTATGCGCTCACGGGGAAAAGCGGGCAAAAGACAATGAGCGAAGCCATCGAGATTGGCTATCGGCTCTTTGACAGCGCGCAAATGTATGGCAACGAAGCCGAGCTGGGCGCGGCAATTCGCGCAAGCGGGTTGAAGCGCGAAGAATTTTTTGTCGAAACAAAGCTTTTGGATTCTCCAAACGAAGATGCGACAAAAAAATCGATTGAAAAATCACTCAAAACTCTAGGAATGGATACAATTGATTTACTGCTGATTCATTCGCCTTATCCGCATTCTAAGGCGATGTATAAGGCAATGGAAAACTTTTACAAGCAAGGAATCTTAAAAAGCATTGGAATCTCAAACTTTGGCGCAAGGGCGTATAACGATTTTGTGCAATCATGCGAGGTGATTCCCGCAATCAATCAATGCGAAACACATTTGCTCATGCAACAAAAACCTTTGCGAGAGGCAATGCAAAAACAGGGCACGCTTTTGCAATCATGGAGTCCTTTTATCGCAGGCAAAAGCTCGATTTTAGACAACCAAACGCTTAAAAAACTCGCGACAAAATACAACAAAACGCCAGCACAAATCATTTTGCGCTTCCTTATCGAACAAGGAATCGGCGTGATTCCTAAAACGTCCAAAAAGAATCGCTTGCAAGAGAATATCAATATTTTTGATTTCGTCCTAAGCGAACAAGACAAAAAAACATTGATTGGGCTCGATACGAACAAAAGCTCGTTTTCTTGGACAAATTATTAAACATTTGAAGGAGTTCAATTGATATTAGCTTTGGAGCGGCAAAATCTCTAAGGGCAAATTTATTTTAAGTTACAATGATTGCGCATTTGTGCGAGAAGCCTATAAGGATTTTAGAATCTTAGAACCCAAATGGCAATACACAATGGGGTAAGGTGAAACACGAATCGGCAAAAATCGCGTGGAACGAGGCGATAATAACAATGTCAAACAAAGCCACGAGTTGTTGATAAGGAATTTTGATAGGGGAAATGAAAAATGAATAAAGAAGTATTTATGGAAAATGAAAGAATGCAATTTTTTACAGATTCACGTAAAATACAAAACGTCTTACAATCAAATATATTTGCTTATAAAGACATCACGCTATTTCAAGATTCTGTTTTAAATAAAGAACTCCTACAAAAAGAAACCCTTGATTTAATTATTACTTCACCACCTTATAATGTGGGTATAGAATATAGCTCCAATATAGATTCCAATGACTATAAAGAATACTTAGAATTTAGCAAGCAATGGATAGAAAACTGCTATTTTTGGGCAAAAGATAGCGCGAGACTTTGCCTTAATATCCCTTTGGATAAAAACAAAGGTGGGCAACAAAGCGTAGGAGCAGACATTACAACTCTTGCCAAAAAAATAGGCTGGAAATATCACAGCACAATAATATGGAATGAGGGCAACATTTCAAGGCGCACTGCATGGGGGAGTTGGCTCTCTGCTTCTGCTCCTTATGTGATTGCTCCTGTGGAGCTTATTTTGGTGCTCTATAAGGGCGAGTGGAAAAAGCAATATAAAGGACAAAGTGATATACAAAAGCAAGAGTTTATGAATTGGACTAATGGATTATGGACATTCAATGGAGAATCCAAAAAGCGCATTGGACACCCCGCGCCTTTCCCTAGAGAGTTACCCAAACGATGTATTAAGCTTTTTTCCTTTGTAGGCGATATGGTGTGCGACCCTTTTAGTGGGAGCGGTACAACGATGATAGAATCTTATCTCAATGGGCGTCAGTTTGTAGGCATTGAATTAGATAATGGCTATTGCGAGCTTGCTAGAAGCAGATTCCTAGAAACAATCAAAAAAGAAAAAGGATTGTTTGATGAGCAATGAAAAACAAGGTAGTCAGCTTGATTTGATAATGGAATTTTTTAAGGCAAATCCTAAAAGAGATATTTCACACCCCGAAGTTGTGGATTGGGTTGTAAAAGAATGGCAAAAACGCACAGGGAAAGTTTTTAGAGACCCAGACAGAGGGATTCGGAGTTTGCACCAAAGGGGCTATTTGCAAAAAATAGCAAAAGGAATCTATCGCTATGACCCTGATTTTGTTACTTTACGAGAGGATTTGGAAGATTTTACCCCCGCACTTAAAAAGCAAATTTTAGAACGAGATAATTATCAATGCGTGATTTGCGGTATGGGCAAAAAGGAGGGCGTGGAACTACACATTGACCATATTAAACCTAAGGATTTGGGCGGTAAAGCTACGCTAGAAAATGGGCAAACACTTTGTAGTAAGCATAATTTCTTAAAGAAAAACTTAAAACAAACCGAAACAGGCAAAAAGATATTTTTAAGAATGTTAGAAACTGCCAAAAATGCCAATGAGAAAGAATTAATAGATTTCTTAGAAGATGTGCTAGAAGTTTATGAAAAACATAATATCAATGGACATATTGTGTGGAAGAAGTGAATCATAATGTTCCAGTTCAAATCACCGCTTCGCTATCCGGGTGGCAAAAGTAGAGCGATTAAGATTTTAAAAAATTATTTTCCGCAAAGTTTTAGCGAGTATAGAGAGCCATTTTTTGGCGGTGGAAGTGTGGGGATTTATCTTGCTCAAAATCTTTTACACCAAAAACAAAAGCGATTTTTCGCAAATGATTTCAATCAAGATGTGTATTGTTTTTGGAATATCCTAAAAACGCAAAATCAAGCTTTAATAAATGCAATTCAAAACATTAAAAAATATTATGATAATGGCAGAGAACTTTATGAGAGTATTTTAATTCGCAGGAACGAAAGCTTGAGTGATTTTCAAAGGGCTGTGGATTTTTTCGTGCTTAATCGCATTACTTTTAGTGGTGTGGTTGATTGTGGCGGATATTCACAAAAAGCTTTTGAATCTCGCTTCACCCAAAGCTCTATTGAGAGGCTTAAAAATATGGATACAATCTTGCAAAATTTTATTTTTAGTCATGAAAGCTATGAGAATCTCTTGCTAAAAGAGGGTAAAGATGTCTTTATTTTTTTAGACCCGCCTTATTATTCAGCTACAAAGTCAAGGCTCTATGGTAAAAAAGGGGATTTGCATACAAGTTTTAATCATCAAAAACTTTGTGAGAATCTCAAAAACACGAAACATAAATTCTTGCTCACTTATGATGATAGCGAGTTGATACGAAATCTTTATAAGGATTTTTATGTATGTGAATATTCTTTGCAATATGGAATGAATAATTACAAACAAATGCAAGCAACAAAAGGAGCGGAAGTTTTGATAAGTAATTTTAATTTGGATAAAAGTCAAATTTCTATATGGAGTGCATAATCAAGGAGTGAGAATGAAAATAAGCGAAGTCAAAACTACCTTGCCCAAAGCAGAGAAAAGAAAGTTAAAAGGGGTGAGGCAAAACAATAATGATTAAACAAATCAATCCAAAAAACTAAACTTAACATAATCGAGGAGAACACGATGCAAAGCCCTTTATGTCGCCCGTTTTTGGCACGACAAATAGAAGTAGATTGCTTGAGAATTCGCAATCACCATATCAATAAGATTCTATAATAGAATCTCAAAAAATTAAGCATAAGGAAAAGCAATGCACATGCGCAAATCAACATGCAGCTTGATAAAATCATTAGTGAATGTTATCCAAAACAAGTCGAATCACTATCGGGAAAATAAACAATGAAAGCCACACTTTATAAGATTCTAAGCCTCAAAGCAGGCGAGCTCAAGCTCCTCGCACTTTCGTGCAGCTTTATCTTTGTGCTCTTTAGTTCTTATGCAATCCTGCGCCCTATGCGCGATGCGCTGGGGCTAGAAGGCGGCAAAGACGAGCTTAAATGGCTATTTTTAGCAACCTTTATCGTTTGCATTTTTTTCTCTCTTTTGCTCATGTGGCTAAGTGGCAAAATCAAGCGGAGATTCTATGCTGATTGCGTCTTTATCTTTTTTGCGCTCAATCTTTTGGTTTTCTATGTTTTAATGAAACTTTTTGAGCCCCACACGCAAAGTTTTATCTGGCTTGCGCGGGTGTTTTATGTCTGGATTAGCGTCTTTAATCTCTTTGCTTTTTCGAGCGCGTGGAGCTTGCTCGCCGATGTGTTTAGCAAAGAGGCAAGCACAAGGCTTTTTGGTATTATCTCCGCAGGAGCAAGTCTTGGGAGTATTGCAGGGGCGGCTAGCACGAGTATTTTAGTGGCAAATTTTGGCGCAGCAAATCTCGTATTTCTCTCTATCACTTTGCTTGTTGTGGGTATTATGCTAAAGAATCTTATTTTGCACGAATTAAAACACTTTGAAAATGCAGTTTCTTTAAGCCGCTTTAATCAAACCATTGGTTCAAAGAATCCTTTCGTAGGATTTAAACTCATCATCGCCTCCAAAACGCTCCTAGCCCTTTGTGCCTTTATCCTATTGCTCACGAGTGTTTCGACATTTTTATATATGGAACAAGCGCGAATCGTGCGCGAACTCTTTCCGACACGCGAAGAAAGAATCGCTGCTTTTGCTAATATTGACTTAATCGTGCAATTAAGCTCGCTTTTGATTCAAATCTTTCTTACTGCAAAAATTGCACGTTTTTTTGGAATCACGGCTCTTTTGAGCACGCTTGGCTTCATCATCGCGCTTGGTTTTGTCGTTCTTAGCTTCACACACCCCGCCTTTTTGCCACTCGCAATCGTGATGAGTGTTCGGCGCGTGGGTGAATATGCGCTCGTCAAACCCGGGCGCGAAATGCTATTCGTGCCACTTAGTGCTGATTCCAAATACAAAGTCAAAAACTTCCTCGACACAGTCATCTATCGTGGAGGCGATGCGTTCTCTGCGCAAATCGAAAGTGTGCTTGCAAGCATTGGGATTCTCTGTGTACTGCTTGTGGGTGCGGCGATCTCGTTTGTTTGGGGGCTTTTGGGCGTCTTTTTGGGCAGAGACTATGCAAAAGAGAATCGCAAAAAATAATTCACATTCGCTTCACACTTTTTTGCTATATATAAGACTAGAATAAAACACAAGGAAAATGATGTTCTCAAAATTTTTTATCAACCGCCCCGCATTCTCGGCTGTGGTCTCTATCATCATCGTCATTGCGGGACTTTTGTGCCTATTCAATCTCCCAATTGAGCAATACCCAAAGCTTGTTCCGACACAAATTGTCGTGAGCGCAAACTATCCCGGAGCAAGCGCAGAGACGATTTCGACCAATGTCGCGAGTATCCTAGAAAATAGCATTAACGGCGTGGAAGGAATGATTTATATCCGCACTTCGACTACATCAAGCGGCACAATGAATTTGAGTGTCTTTTTTAACAACGATACCGACCCAGATATGGCGGTTGTGAATGTCAATAACCGCGTGCAGGCTGTTCTTAGCCAGCTTCCTAGCGAGGCACAAAGGCTTGGAGTTACGGTGCGCAAGAACTCTACGGCAGTTGTTGGGCTCTATCATCTCTATTCAGAAAATCCCAACTTTTCACAGCTCTATTTAGCAAATTATGCAATTTTGAATATCATCGATGAACTTAAAAGGATTCAAGGAATCGGTGATGTCGATTTATGGGGACGCTCGGATTATGCGATGCGGATATGGCTACTTCCCGATAAGCTCGCACTACTTAACCTCACACCACTAGAAGTTATTGACAAAATCCAACAGCAAAATGCGCAATTTGCGCCTGGAAAACTTGGTGCAGAACCCATTGCACAAAGCGAATTTGCCTACACAATTGTTACACAAGGATTATTTTCAACTCCTGAAGAGTTTGAAAATATCATCATCAAAGCAAACCTCGATGGTTCGATGTTGCGACTTAAAGATGTTGCGCGAGTGGAACTTGGCGCACAAGAATATCTCACCTCGTATTTCTACAATTCCACACCCTCTGTGCCATTGCGTATTACATTGCAACCTGGTGCAAATATCCTCGATGTGGCAAACAATGTCCAAGCCACAATGGAAAGATTATCGCAAAAATTTCCCGAAGGCATTAAATATTCCAACCCGTTTCGCCCCACAGAATTTATTGTAGAATCCATAAAAGAAGTGATAAAAACATTCATAGAAGCCATTATTCTTGTTGTGCTCATTATCTATGTTTTTCTAGGAAATTGGCGCGCAACGATTATTCCATGTATTGCGATTCCTGTATCGCTCATTGGCACATTTATCGGACTTTATCTCTTTGGTTTTACGATTAATTTGCTCACGCTTTTTGGACTGATTCTTGCAATCGGAATCGTGGTTGATGATGCGATTATCGTTATAGAAAATGTCGAACGCATTATGCACCAAGAACACCTAAATGCTAAAGAAGCGACGATTCAATCCATGCAAGAAATCACCACCCCTGTGGTTGCCATTGTGCTTGTTTTGAGTGCTGTATTTATTCCTGTTGCTTTTATGGGAGGATTTAGCGGAGAAATCTACCGCCAATTTGCGATTACAATCGTGATTTCTGTGGTGATTTCAGGCTGTGTTGCGCTCACTCTCACGCCAAGCTTGTGTGCAATCTATTTAAAACCAACAGAGACAAAACCTTTCTATCTTGTCGCCAAATTTAACGCATTTTTTGAAAAACTTACATTCAAGTTTTCTCAACAAGTAGCAAAAGTTCTTAAAAGAGGACTATTATTCCTTTGTCTTTTAGCTGTCATGCTTTTTGCAACGTATGAACTTTTCCAAAGAACGCCGCGCTCACTTGTCCCCGCAGAAGATATGGGAATAGTGCAAATTCATACGATTCTGCCCGAAGCTGCCTCACTTTCGCGCACCACACAAGTGCAAAAAGACTTGATTGCGACTTTGGAAAACAATCCGCTAATTGCCGAGATGACAACGATTGCTGGCTTTAGTTTTCTTTCGCAAGGATTTAAAAGCAATGGTGGCATAGGATTCTATCGCCTCATTGATTGGAGCGAGCGAAAAGATAAAGACAAAAGCGATAGAGCATTCATTCAAAATATCACCAAAGAACTACAAAGCTATCCTGACGCACGATTTATTGCTAACCAAGCACCGACAATCATTGGATTAGATTCAAGTGGAGTCAATATTTATATCCAAAGCAAAGAAGGCGCAAGCTTAGAAGAGCTCAAAAAATACACTGATTTAATAGTACAAGAAGCATTAAAACGCAAAGAGATTCGTAATGCTTTCACAAGTCTATCGGTCAATACTCCTCAAGTTTCTGTCTCTTTAGATAGAGAAAAAGCAGCAGCACTTAATGTTAATATCTATGATGTCTTTCGGACAATGCAGGTAACTTTTGGGAATTATTATATTAACAATTTCGAGCTTTATAATCGTACCTTTCGCGTGATTGCACAAAGCGAACAAGATTATCGACAAAATCCCGAAAACCTCAAAGATGTCTTTGTCAAATCACAAGATGATAACTTTATTCCTCTAAGTTCACTTTTGCGATTCCAATATGTCATCGGCGCAGAAATTGTGAATCGTTTTAACCTTTTCCCTGCTGCACAAATCATCGGCTATCCAAACGAGGGCTATTCGAGCGGAGATACGATAGCGGCAATGGAAGAAATCGCAGCAAAGATTTTGCCGCAAGGTTATGACATTGCCTATTTTGGCTCGACCTATCAAGAAAAAGTGAGTCAAAGCAGCGGCGCAACGGCTTTTATCTTTGGGCTTATTTTTGTCTTTTTAATTCTTGTTGCACAATACGAGCGGTGGCTTATGCCTTTATGTGTTCTTAGTGCTGTTCCTTTTGCTCTTTTTGGGGCAATTTTTGCAACATTTTTACGAGGACTAGAAAATGATATTTATTTTCAAGTCGGGCTACTCGTCCTCATTGCACTTGCCGCAAAAAATGCAATTTTGATTGTTGAATTTGCAATGCAACTTAGAGAAAGAGAGGACAAAAGCATTATCGAATCTGCCATTGAAGCGGCAAAATTGCGTTTCCGCCCGATTGTCATGACATCGCTCGCATTTAGCATGGGTGTCTTACCGCTTGCAATCAGCAGCGGCGCAGGGAGTTTGAGTCGACATTCTATCGCCACAGGCGTACTTGGAGGTATGCTCGCCGCGACATTTTTGGCGGTGTTTTTTATCCCATTATTCTATGTTTATCTTACAAATTTGAGTGAATGGATTCAGAAAAAACGAGGCAAATAATCGGATTTATTTATGCAGAATATGCAAATGCTCTATGGTAAAATCTTGCTTATATGTGCGATTGGAATCTGCCTTAAAACGTTGGTATTTTTGGCTCTTAAGTTGATATATTCCATATCTCTCAAAAATCGCTCGGATTTGCTCCAAGCCTAGCAAGCCTTCATCGTTATAGCTCAAGAAAATCCATTCAAAATTTGCATTTCTAATGAGAGTTTCTAGCTCATTGGCGACTTTTGTTTTCTTGCACCAATGCGATTTTTCATAGTCTCGCAAACCTGTTTTGCCTCGCGGGGTAAAAGCATCATAGAGTGCAATTGTATTTAAAAGATGATAGTTCGCGCCATATTCTCGTGCATTATAGGGTGGGTCGAGATAGAGAATATCGCCCTCTATTTTTTGAATGAGCTGATTGGAATCTTCGTTAAAAACCACATGTTGATTCTTGCTATATTCAAAGACTGCGGGCTCTAAAATAATAGGCTTTGCCGCACTTTTTTTAAGAGTTTTAAGAAACGCTCCATAGACAGAAGCCGTGTTTGCAACTTTGTCGGCAGATTCGAGGAGTGAGGCGAGCAGATGAAAATATGCTGCATCGTCAAGCCCCTGCTTCCTCCATTGTTCAATTTTCACACGAATCGCATCGATTTTTGCCCCATTATCATCGCTAAAATATTGCCTTGCATGCAAATGCCCTTTCCCTAAGCAATAATTTTTGTAAATCTTACCTTTAATGGGTGGTGTCGCCTCATCACTTTGTAGTTCCCGAAACTTCGACTCTATGCCCTCGATTCTGTGGCAATTCTCGATGTAATTTTTACTCAAAATAAAACTATAATATTCCCTATCGTTACTCATTATTTGCCTCACTCTGTTCTTAAATAATTTCCCCACAGCCGATGTTCCTGCAAACATATCGCAAAACACAGAATCCTTTAAAGGCTTTGCATTGGCTTTTTGGAGCGCAATTTCTATATTTGTTTGCAAAAAAGAAGTGAGTTTGAATTTAGAGCCGATGTAGTTCATTTGGTGTGTTGAGCAATTCTATTCTTTACAATTTCAAAATATTTTTTCTCAATCTCATACCCTATAAACTTACGATGGTTTTGCAATGCTGCAATAGCATGCGAGCCACTGCCCATGAATGGGTCGAGCACAACCTGCCCTTCTTGCGTGAAAAGCCTAATCAGATGAGAGATGAGCCGCACGGGCTTGCGCGTCAGATGTTCTATCTTCTCCTCATTTTCATGATGTCTTATATGTTTCGGTACTTCCATAACATTACTTGGAAATCTACCATCTAGACTTTCTTTTGTATTCAGAAGTCCCAGTTGATATTTCTGCCAATTCTGCACAAACGTACCGACTTTTGGTTTTTGCGCCAAAACCATTGGTTCCATCTGTGGTTTGAGCTGTGGTGTCTTGTATCCTTCTAACTCTTCAATCAAAGATTCTTTTTGCTCGTCTGTTAGATTCTTATCCTTTTTTATAAAATGACTTTGCGAGAATGCCTTCGCCTGCCCTTCATATTTCCATGCGAGCATGTCGCGGATTTCAAAGCCTGCCAAATCTAAACTCATTGCCATTCTATGATAGAGCCTCGCCTGCGAAAAGACGATACAAAATCCACCGGGTTTTAACACACGCAAAAATTCTTTTGCGATTGGATTCATAAATTCTTGCAATCTCTCGCCTTGTGCTCTATCAAACTTCATGCCCACAGGCAAACCACCAATCACACCTGATTTTGAAGCTTTGTTTCTAAGATTTTTATCATTCCATGTATTGTCCATTCCATCGATAAAATATGGAGGGTCTGTAATAATAAAATCAATTTCATTGTCCTCTAGTTTTAATAATCCTTTTTGACAATCTTCATTAAAAATTTGTATGTCTTGCAATTTAATAGAATCTCTTTTATAAACTTTAGCACGCCCCATATTTCTCACACACCACAATGTATTCCTCATTCATTGTGCTAGATATTGCACCACTTCTATTGCTGGGAGAATTTTGAAGCGGCATAGATTTATTGGAAATTTTACGTTTTATCGTTTGCAGATGTTTGAATCCATGATTACAAAAAACTTCGGCAATAAATCTATCGGTAGGAAGAATAATATTCTTAACTTTACGATTGCCTATTATGAAGAATACCTTGCCTTTTCTATTGATAGAATCGAGCATGCTTTTGATACTAGTTTCCAAATCAAAATAAAAACTTGAGACTTCTAATGCCCTCTTTTTATCCGCTTTGGCAATCTCAAAAATATAATCTTTTATAAAACCTTTATTGTAAAAATTAGTTGCTTTTGAGCCCCCCATGAGTTTAGAATCAAGCTTCCGTGCCTCTCCATAGCCCAGCCATTCATTGATAAAAGTACTGAACTGTCCATACGCCACGGTTGTCCTAGAATCTCCATAAGGAGGACTTGTGAGAATTGTATCAAAACTATGCTTGCCCGCTCGAAAGCTCGAATTTGTAACATTAAAACTAATCTTTTGTATTTTTGGCTGATAGAAAGTCAAATAATCATGCACTAAAGATTCCAAATTTTTACTAAAAATATCCACAACATTTGGTTTGTATTGTTCATGATTTTTCATTCTAAAAAGCTTAAATTCATTATTTCTTGTATAGCTCGATTCTCGCAGCGTTTCACTAAATGCAAGCATAAGCAGATTCTGTATAGTAATATTGCTAATAC
This sequence comes from uncultured Helicobacter sp., assembly GCA_947177485.1. Taxonomy (GTDB): domain Bacteria; phylum Campylobacterota; class Campylobacteria; order Campylobacterales; family Helicobacteraceae; genus NHYN01. The sequence continues at coordinate 4,550 of CAMWUR010000032.1, read as the reverse complement.
TTTTTATGCAAGAAAAAATTATTTTCAAATCATCTTGGGCATTTTTTTCTATCCAAAAATCAAGATTCGTAATATTATCAAGTGGATTCTTGTTTAATTTATAGTCTACCATTTCTTGTTTTTTGAATTTTTGTATCAATATTTGATTGAGCATGTTTCTTTTTTCCTCTAAAAGCATTTGGGAATCTATAAAAGTCAATTTTGCTTTTGTAATCATCAAAGCCAAAGGATTCAAGTCAAAACCAATAAATTCTTTAATTCCATATTCTATTCCGCTCATAAAACTAGAACCACTTCCGCAATAGGGGTCTAAAAGCATGCTTTTTTCTGCCTTAAAATCTCTAAAGAGCTCCAAACCAATTTGTGGCAACATTGTCGCGGGATATTTATGTAAATTTGGATACATTGAAGCATAGGATTGTCCTAAAAAATCATATTTTGGATTATAGATTTCAGGATAATCTTGGGCACATACAAGCGGAGCAAATGAGATTTGCGCAGATTGGTTATTGGAATGGGTCGATTCTAAAAGTATCATCATAAATTCTCATTCACATAATCAATCAAATGGCTCAATGGTTTTATAAAATCAGCTGTTGGCATATCTTTGCCTATAAATGCACAATCAAAAAATTTAAACATTCCTTTATGCTGTGGAGTATAGTCATATAGATGATTAAAAACATCTTGCAGTTTCCATGTTTTATTTTCAATATCATTCCTGATTTTTGCAAGCATGGGCTGAATGTAATATTTAGATTCTATATCTTGAATCCTTTTTATTTCAGTTGTATCAAGCATTTTACCCTCGCTCTCAAACATAAATCTGCCAATTTTGCATTGCGACAAACTTTGCAACAAGATATTCTAGCATAGTTATCCTTAAAAATTCATAAAAGATGTAAAAACTACATTGATAGCGCTACCTCATACTCTGGTAATACTCCCCCCAACTCTCGAGGCTCTCGATGACACTCTTAAGACTCTGCCCAAGCTCTGTGAGGCTGTATTCTACCTTTGGCGGCACCTCGGCATAGACCTTGCGGCAGACGAGTTTTGCACTTTCTAGCTCGCGGAGATTCTGCGTCAAAACTTTTTGCGAAATGCTCTGATTCTTAGTCGCGCTAATCGACCTCTTAAGCTCACCAAAACGCCTCTTACCGAGCAACAAATCACGGATAATCAAAATTTTCCATTTGTTGCCAATCAGATTGAGTGTGGTTTCCACAGGGCATGGAGAATAGTATGTCCTCATTTTTTCTTGCATTGTCTGCCTTTGATTCGAAATTTTTCCAAAAAAATTATAATATAAAAACCTTAGCAATGCAATAGTTTCAAAAAGAATACTATGGCATAAAAAAATGCCTACTTGACTTTTGAAGTATTCTATGCCAAAATTCTCTTGTTCAATATTTCATAACAAGGAGACAGAATGAAACAGGCTCTACTGCTTCAAGCACAATACAATCAGTTTGCAAACAAAAATATGTTTGCAACCTTACAAAATGCACCCAAAGAGGCACTCTATAAAGATGTTGGGCTGTATTATGGCAGCATTATGCAAACGGCAGAACACAGTATCTGTGGCACAATCGGCATTGTCCTTCAACATTTTAGCCCATTTGCCACAAAAAAGCTCGAAGGGATAGACAAGATTTTTGCAAATGTGAATGCTGAAGGTCGGCTACAACGCGCAATTTATGAAGACATTCATTCTTTTGCACAATTGCAGGAGCAAGTGGATAATAAAACTATCGAATTGATAGAATCCATTGAAGATTTTGATAGCATTGCTGTGCTCACTTTTCCGGGAGTAGAATTTAAAAAACCACGTGGATTTTTGATTCTTGCATTGCTTAACCATGCAATCCATCATCGTGGACAAATTGCAGGTGCGCTTGATATTCTCAAAATCGAGAATGATTTTAGCGGCATGCTTGGAATGTAGGGGAAGTTTGATGAACTATGTCTTGGAATCTAGGCGAAAATTTCTCAAAACTTCGCTCGTAACTTTCGGCACTTTGAGTTTAGCCAATCTTGGCTTTGGACAAAATAAAACACAAAAAGGAAAGACAATGAAAATCGCAATTTTGGCAGCAAACGGGAGAACAGGCAGGCTGATTACAGAAGAAGCGCTCAATAAAGGGTATAGTGTCAGTGCGTTTGTGCGCGATAGTAAAAAACTCGCGCCAAAAGAGAATCTTGTTGTGATTGAAAAAGATATTTTTCAACTCGACACAAAAGATTTGCAGGGTTTTGACGTGATTATCGATTGTTTTGGCGAATGGAAAGACTTAAGTCTACACAAAAAACATATTGAATATCTTGTCAAAATTCTTGCGGGAAACAAGGCAAGATTCCTTGTCGTTGGTGGCGCAGGCAGTTTATATATGGACAAAACACACAGCACAAGACTTATGGACACACCAAGTTTTCCTTCTGAATATTTGGGTGTTACCAAAGCAACTGCCGATGTTTTGGACGTTTTGCGTAACACCAAAGAGATTCATTGGGTCTATGTCTGCCCACCTGCTGAATTTGTTTTTGATGCACCAAAAACAGGGAAATATAAAATCATTGGTGAAGAATTTGAAACCAATGCGAAAGGAGAAAGCAAAGGGAGCTATGCAGATTATGCGACTGCAATGATTGAAATTGCTGGAGATTCTAAATATGACAAACAACGTATGGGTGTGATAGGATTATAATCCTACACAAATTCTGCCATATTGCATAAAGAATATGGCAGAATCGTTCAGGCTTTAAAGATTCCAAAACGTATTCAATGTTTTGTCAATCTCCACAATCGCTTCGCTTGCTTTGGTATAGAAAATCTTATCAAACAAACTTTCATCGATACTTTCAGAAGCTTCAAGATTATTGAGAATCTTGAGCCCAATTTCAATGCCAAAATTTTCAACAAATGCAATAATGCTGCTAATATTGACAACTCTGCCGCTCGTGCCCACAACAAGCACACAATCCTCTTTTTCGAGCTCGCCAAAGATTTTATGCAATCTCTCATATTCTGGTGCTTGTTCATAGAAAAAAACAATCTGTGGCTTGACTTTTGGATTTCCACATTTAGGGCATGGACTTTTATCAAATGCGATATATCCTATCGTCTCGATATAGCCACATTTTGGGCAAACAAGCTCGGTCAGCTTGCCATGTAAATGGACAATATTTGTCGCGCCTGCTCGTTCAAGCAAATCATCGACATTTTGCGTGAGATGAATCACCTCGACTTTGCCTTTTACCGCATGTTCAAATTGTGCAAGATAACGATGCATCGCATTAGGTTCCACTTTTGCTAATTCCTTGCGCCGCTCGTTATAGAAATGATGCACAAGGTCAAAGTTCTGCTCCCAATTTTGATAATTGCAAACATCCATTGGGTCATATTTTGCCCACAATCCGTCCGCGTCTCGAAATGTCTCAAGCCCCGATTCAGCACTTAACCCAGCGCCACTAAACACAACAAGTTTTGGCATGTGTCTCCTTTGTCAAGATATAAAAAGAACGCCATTGAGATGTTTCGCTCCGCTCAACAGACAATTTGGCACACCTACTCAAATAGTCATATTTATTTTGTTAATAGACTAGATTCCAAATTGTCCTCGTTTTGCCAACTCACGTACATGGTGAGCTGTTTCAAGCAGGGTTTTATAAATTAGATTCTCTTGTGGCATCCAACTCCATTGGATATGTTCTGCGGCAATTGAAGAAAGTACTTTGACATGCAAATCTTCATCGCTCACTTGTTCGCGAGGCAAATAAAGATGTGTGAGCGCGCCACCAAAAAGGTCCCAATGGACATAGCGCATATTAAAGAGGATTCTATCAATCCTTTTAAACTCCTCAAACTTTTGTGCCTCGAGATACAGAATCGGGCGATGTTTTTCGATGAGATTCTTTGCACCACGTAATGCCTTGTCTTCCATTCCTTCAATGTCGATTTTTATCATTGCAATAGGTTCATTGAAGTTAAAGTCATCTAAACGATGGCAGATGATTCCGCCATCTTGTACTTGCTGCAACCGCATTGCACCAAAATTACTTGGAATCTCTGCACCAAACGCAGCACGTTCTTCTTTATCAGAGATTCCACAACAATGAATCTGCACACGATTTTGTAATTGATTGAGCGCAACATTGACTTGTGCAAGCTCAAACATCTTTGGATTTGCTTCAAACCCACACACTTTACGACCATTTGCTGCAAGGCAAATTGCATGATTCCCAATATTTGTTCCAATATCAAGAATCAAATCATTTTCCTTTGTACGTTGCAGCATGTCTTCAAGCATTTCAACTTCATAGGGTTTGCCTGTATTAGCAATGATTTTTTGAATAAAATCAGTCTGGCGGTATGGCAAATACATCACATATTCTGCGCGCGGCCCGGGGGGGGAGCGGGGGGTGTGGGGTGGGTGGGGGTGGGGGGGGGGGGGGGTGTGGGCGGTGGGGGGGTGTTTTGTGGGGGTGGGGGGGGTGGGGGTGGGGGGGGGGGGGGGGGGGGGGGGGGGGGGGGGGGGGGGGGGGGGGGG
>CAMWUR010000031.1 GCA_947177485.1 uncultured Helicobacter sp. | reverse complement strand
CCCACCCCCCCTGCCTCTGCTGTCGGGGGGGTGGGTCATTTTTTTAACACAAACAAAAAAAATTCAAAAACATACAGGCAATTTATCAAAAAAAACCAATTGTAATAAAAAAAATCCCCCCCCCCCCCGCAGGAAACAAAATATAGGAGTCTCCATGTTACTCAATGAGCGTCTTAAGGCTGATGGTGATTTTTGCTTTCGCTATCGTAGTTACTTACCGCTTATACTTTTCCCGCTTTTGTTTCTCACAGTTCTTATTTTTGGGCAAGAACTTGCCATAGAGCTCGAAAACCATGAATCCCATTGGCTTTGGTTCACAGTGGATTATGTGCATTGGAATGAACCGCTCATCATCGTTAGCCTCCTATTTGGCATTGCGGGCGAGCTTGTGCGCATGTTTGTCGCAGGGCATGCGGCAAAAAATACATCAGGACGTAACACCAAAGCACAACAAGCACAATCAATCAATACCACAGGCGCTTACAGCCTCTGCCGCAACCCCTTGTATTTTGGGAATTTTTTGATGATACTCTCTCCTGTGCTACTCGTTGGCAATTTCCTCTTCATTATTGTTTTCATACTTGCATTTTGGCTCTATTATGAACGCATCATCTTTGCTGAAGAGGTCTTTTTGCAAGACAAATTTGGACTCGATTATTTACAATGGGCGCACAGCACACCATGCTTTCTGCCAAGCTTCGCTCATTATCGCTCTCCAGACCTTCCTTTTTCATGGAAAACAATGCTGCGCAAAGAATTCAACTCTATCTTCGCGCTCATAATAACCTTATTTGCCGTGCATTATTTGCTTGGAATCAAAGCTGCACAAGCCATTTTGGTCGAACCCAACCAACTTTTGAGTGTCCTCTTTGTCCTCGCGGGCGTTTTCTATCTCATCGTCCGCGTTATGGTCTTCAAAACAGCCTTTTTTCAGGGCAAAGATGTGCGCTAGGTAATTTTAACGAAAGGATACCCATGAAATGGTGTTTAGTCGCATTTTTTGTCGCAAGCATTTGTACAAATGCGTTTGCGCAAGAGAAGAATTGGATTGTCCAAAAATGGCTCAATAATTGTGAGAATCGCGTACAAAATGCGCTCAATTTTGCGTTTGGACCGCTCGTTTTTCGGCGCTGGAACTTCAGCGAAACCGAGATTGTGCGCGATTGCAAAACGACACTGAACGAAATCGCAACCAACTTCCACAAGCGCAAGAGTGTGAGCTACTCGATTCGCTATTTTCTCGATGGCGTAACAATCGATGAGACCATGCGTGCTGCGCTCAAAGACGGGATTAAGACACAGATTCAGCGTTTTTTTGGGAATGATGTTGTTGTAACCGACCACACAGACGCAGGCGCGATTGACATCGGATTCTTTATCTACATCTCGAGCTTCACAATGGACAATACCTACAAAGTCTACTATGGCAGAATCGAGGGCAATTTCTATTTTAACGACCTCTATAATGTCGAATACCCTGTGGGTATCGCCTATGACGGGCGAGTCGACCTCATCGGCGGGCTTGTGAACGACATCGAAGTCATCGTCCGCGACTATGCCGCCGCCTTTGCAAGCGTGCGCGCGGCGGGGTTTGCGAAATAGTTCCAAGATGCAGTTTTTCAGATTCCAAAACCCCTACACCCTCATATCAATCGGTTTGTTGGGCGAAACAATGGGCTTTGGTGCTGCCTTTTGCAAGGCAGAATCTGTACTTGTTTCTGTCTGTTTGCTGTCGCCCTCGAGCCAGCCTCCCGAGAGATACGAGAGATTATAGAGCTCCCTCACATTAAATTTCATTCCTTCGGCATTGGTGAGCACAAAGCTAAGGAATCGCCCATCGCCATACGTCGCCTTTTGAATCGCCGTAATGCCCCAACTCTTGAGCGAGGCAACCTTATTTGAATCATCAAAAATTGCCCCGACTTTATCAAAGTCAAGATTGTTAAGCTCCTCTTCGCTCATCTCTGCCGCCCCACTCATTTGCAAGGCACGTTCACCATTCTCATCGACCACGAACTCGCCCGAATCGGAGTACAAATCCTCTATCGCGATAGTCGTCTCGCGCCCCGAGCTGAAGCGCAACGTGATTCTGCCCGCGTCCTTGTCGAGGTGCATCGCCGTAACCGCCTCGATGTCTGCCAAAGAATTGAGAAACTCCTCGCCCCCGTTTGCCAGCCCCTCTTTCACCCTTTGCACATTCGCTTCAGTATAGGCAAGCCCGGTAACATCGCTAAAGGCTTGGGCATTTAATATCGGGCTTGGTCCAATCCAATAACTATAACCGCTGATAGGCTCTTGATTCACGACTGCCGAAAATATCGCCCTGCGGTCGAAGTCGGGGTTTCCCACACGCATACCGGCCATATATTTTTGCATTTTGACATTAATTCCCGTCTTATCATCAGGAACTTCGGAATTAAATATGTCGAGATTCTTATTATAATTTGTCGCAAAGCTGATTTTCTCGAGCCGCGATGCGCCGTCCGCGCCAACTTTGCGATAGGCAAGCTGCAAACTTTGGCTGTCGAAGATTCGCCGCGCCACAGCATCATTTTTGAAATCAATCCAACCATTTTTGTCGGCATAGCTCTCAAAAAACGCAATCGTATTTTTTGTGTCGTGTTTTTGGTAGCTGACTTCGGCGCGATAGCTGCTGTTGCCATACACCGAGAGTTGGAGATTTTGATATGCAGCACTAAGCGGTGAGAATCCATTCTGTTGTGCGCGCCATGCGTTGCTCGCATCCAATGCGCGTTGCCCGCTGTTTAGCATTATTTTCTTGTCGTTGTAGAGCTCGGTAAGGTCGAACTGCCCCACGACATCAAAGAAATTCAGCTCAATCTCATTCCCATCTTCATCATAGCCGCGCAAGATGAGCTTGTCGGCAAAGAAATCCTCTTTGGTGATGAAGCCATCGTTGAAAGTGTCAAGAAAGCTCAATTCTTTGAGGCTATCGAGGTCATAATAGAATCCGTCCAGCTTGAGCGAAATGCGCATTTCGCCAAAAGCTGTTTTGATTGTATTTTCGTTCGCCTTATTGTTCCAGATTTCTTTGTCGTTGAGGATTGCGTATACACTACCTGCACTCGTCTGTTTTGCCGTTTCGCCAACGCGAGAGATTGTGCCCGGCGGCGTATAGAATCCATTTTCGGGGAGTTTCTTGTTCCACATGATTTCCGACATAAAATCTTCAAAGCGGCGATTTTTGATATTGGGAATCTCGTAACTTGTTGCTTTGACATACTCTGCAAGCTCTTCAATTTCTTTTGTATTAAGCTGCCGTATTTGTGATGATGATGTTGATGTGGATTGTAACCAAGACGGAATCGCTGTGTTGAGGGTATTCATTGTGTGCTCCTTAATCAATAATCTACCGTAGGTAATCGGCGCAAATCAAAACCATACACTGTTGGATTACGTAAATCATTAAGATAGAGGTCAATGTTGGCATCTCGAATGCCAATATTTTCAAAGATTAGAACAGTGTTGTTTGTGCCACGTTCATCATAGCTATCTATCAATGCATTAATTAAATCAATATCGAAACCAAAAACATTGTTTGGCTGAAATAACTCTTTTTCAGCTGCATTGTAATTATCCATTAATGCAAACAAGGGAGATTTAGAATTCCAAAAAAATTCTTTCACACGAAACCCTTGTTGCCAGTGCTAGAATGAAAGCGCGCATTTCTGTCTCCTTGTTTTGATTTATGTATTATATCGACAAAAAAACAAAAGAGATTAGGGAATGTCAAGACGTTGGGCAGTCTTGCAGAAAACATTACATTATCAACCGGCTACAACCATTTGGGATTTTTTGTGAAACTCACAGATAGCCAGATTTTATAGCTTGGAATCTCGAGCCCTTGTTCGATTTTGGTGCGGATTTCATCGATTTGGTCAATCGTTTGGAGGCGAAAATTTTTGTCCATCAAGATATTGACTTCAATCATATAGAATCGCCCACTTTTTGCAATATGCGTATCATAATCGCTAAAGTGATATTCATTTGCGATGTTTTCCAACAGCGCGTCGACTTTGTCGTCCATTTCGGGCGGTGCACGCATTGCTAAATCTTCAAGGTTGTGGATAAAAACCTTGAGCGGCATCACAGCCAAGATACATGCCAAAACAACAACCAAAACCGAATCGACATAAAGCGCCCATTCGCTCGTGTTGTCGGGGTCAAGAAACCAGATTGCCCCAAATGCCACAAACCCACCAAGATAGAGCACACTATCGACAAGCCATTCGAGGCTATCAACCTGAATGAGTGGCGAACCAAGGCGATTGCCCGAGCTGTTAGTGTAAATCCAAATACCGATACACAGAATCATCGACACAAACGAAAACAGCATCGCGCCGCCAAACTCGACACGATAGCCGCCATCGAGGATTCCATGGATGCCATTAATCACAGCATAGACGCAGACAAGCAGCAAGATGAGGCTTTTGAACACATTCACCATCGGCTCGAAACGTGCATAGCCGTATTGAAAGACATCATCATCTTCTTGGAAAATGTATTTGGAGGTAATCACACTCAACAGAATCAGCGCAACGCTCAAGAACGCCACGAAGCCATCAAACACGATTGCCTTCGAGCCGATATAGAGTCCATAGGCAATCCCAAAAATCGCCAATGCGATAGCGCAAAAAAGCGACATGCGCAAAACGAATTGTTCTTTTTGGCTCTGTACTTTTGGACTCAGCTCGACCTTGACATTGTCGCGCACCTTTTTGCTTGAGCGGTTATTATATGATTTTCCAAGCATGGGCGTCCCATCACAAACGCGCGATTTCAGCGATTTTGTTCATGTCGGCATTGACACAAAAAAGGACATTGTTGGGGTGCGGAGTTGTGTTGGGGTTTTGCAATGCGTTGTCAAGAAGAATCTGCTTTGCTTGCAGTGCTGTTTCAAAGGCAGGATTGATGATTGTGTGCGGAAATCTCTGCGCAATATCATGCTCAATCAGCGGATAATGCGTGCAACCCAAAACGAGCGTGTCGACATCTCTGCCAATCTGACTTGTGTAGCTTGAGAGGAGCTCTTGTTGCTCTTTTGTTGCATGCCAGCCTTCCTCTATCACGGTTGCAAGATGTGGGCAGGCAATTTGGCTAATCTCGATGCTTGCATCAATCGCCTTGAGTGCATGCACATACGCTTGATTGCCGACCGTGAATCGCGTGGCAAGAATGCAGATTTTCTTGTTGCGCGTTTTTGCCGCTGCCGCCTTTGCGCCATTGCCAATGACGCCAATCACAGGAACAGAGAATGCCTTTTGCAACGCGTCAAGCGCCGATGCAGTCGAAGCGTTGCAGGCAATCACAATCATCTTGCAACCATTTGCAAGCAAAAAATCCACAATCCCAAATGAGAGTTCGCGGATTTTCTCGGCACTTTTTTCGCCATACGGAAAATTGCCGCTATCGCCATAATAGATAAAACGTTCGTATGGCAAAAGCGACACGAGCTCGCGCAACACGGTTACGCCACCAATGCCCGAATCAAAAATGCCTACCGCACCTGTGTTGCTCATTGCAGCTATTGATTCCTAAAGGGCGATTCAACAACGCGCTTGCCATCGATAATGTAGGGAATGAGCGCCATGTGTCGCGCACGTTTAATCGCGACCTCGACACGTTCTTGCCATTTTTTAGAATTTCCTGTCAAGCGGCGAGGCATGATTTTATAACGTTCCGATAAGGAATGCTTCAGCATATCGATGTTTTTATAGTCGATAAACTCAACTTTTGCTTCTGTGTAGCGGCAATAGCGCTTTGAATATCGTTTTTTCTCTGCCATTGTATCTCCTTTTAGAATGGTATATCGTCATCTTCGACATTGATGTCAGGAATGTCAGAAGTGTTCTCTTTTTGTGGCTGCTTTGCCATATTTGCACTCGAATCATAGCCATGATTTTGTGGCGGGGCATAATCGTCATCATACGTCGCAGGCGCAGAACCTTTGCTATCCATCATCTGCATTGAATCGGCACGGACAGAATGCTTTGAACGTTTCTGCCCGCTTTGGTCGACCCAGCTTTCAAGCACCAAGCGCCCCTCAATTAAAACCTTTGAACCCTTTTTGAGATACTGATTTGCCACTTCTGCCGTGCGCCCAAAAAGGCTCACATCGACAAAACAAACCTCATCGTCCATTGAACCGTCTTGTTTCTTAAAGCGGCGATTGGTTGCGAGCCCAATCTTTGCCACAGCAGAGCCGCTCGGTAAATAACGTAGCTCAACATCACGGGTGAGATTCCCTACTAGAATAATCCGATTATACATCTTTTCGCCTATTCTTGTTCGCCCGAATCGTTCTCTTGCGCTTCGGCAGGTCTCTCGCGCTCGCTTCGCTCATAACGTGGCTCACGTTCGCGTTCAGCGCGCTTAAAGCTTGGCATGATTCCTTGTTTGGCTTGTTCGACAAGTGTATGCCACGCTTTTTGTTCCTTTTTATTGTCATATTTAATCACAATAAAGCGAAGAATATCTTCGCTGATTCGATAGAGACGTTCGAGCTCTAGCACAAGCGTAGGGGGGGCTTTGAAATAAATCACGAAATAATATCCGCGTTTATTTTTGTTGATTTCATAGGCAAGATTGCGCAGCCCCATATCGAGTGTTGCTGCAATCTCGCCGCCATTTTTGATAATGGCATTCTTAAAATCCTCGATTCTAGCGGTGTTCTCCTCACTTGTGAGTGTGGGTTTCACCACAAACATTGTCTCATAATGTCGCATCATTTCTCCTTTTGGTTTGCGCCCTTTTTCTATCAAAAAGAGCAAGGAAATAAAACGGGCATTCTAGCGAAAAATTGCTTGAAGTTTGATTAAAACGCTAAAAACTTCACGTTCTGTATCGCTCCCTCGTTCGAGGAGCTGCAAGAAGCCGCCTTGCAAAACCTCAAAAAGCCGTTGATATTGCAGTTCACTAAGGCGCAATGCCCAATCAAAATTCTTCTGCACATGCACAGGCGGTGTGTAGCCAAAAATCTCGCTAAAATCGGTTCTGCCATAGATTTTGTTGTGGCAAAATACCAAGAAAAAGCGCATGAAAAAACTTTCCATTCCCACGATGATTTCGCGCGCGCTACTGCCGCTTTGTAGCATGTTCGCCGCCATTGCGAGGCAATCTTTTTTCTCAAAAAGCCCGAGGCAGAGTGCGTCCAGATTCCACGAAGCAAGTCCAAAGACATGGTCTCTGATGTCTTTGGCACCAATCTCATGCCCGAGTGTCGCAAGCTTTTTCATGTCTCCTTCAATCAAATAAAAATCCCCATTGTGGTGATGAAACAGCTCCATGAGACTCGCATTATCAATCTTGAGATTTGCCGCTTGCGCCATCTCGCGCAATAGCTGCGTGCTTTCAAATGCGTTGGGTTCAAAGAATCGCACGCTCACGCCTCCCTTGAAAGCGCCGTCCATTTCGCGGCAATCACTCGCATACCCCTGCACATCGCCCGCTTGATAGAAACAAAGAATCAATGTTACGGCTGGACTCTTGCGTTCCATAAGAGCTGCAAGGTCTTTTTTGGGAATTTTTTTATGAATCTTGACCAAAAACACGTTGCGGGCGGCAAATAAAGATGGGCTAAGAACGAGCTCATAGAGATTCTTAAATTGATATTCATCAAAATAAATTTTTGTGAGTTCGTCTTCGCTACAATCGAGCACAGAAAGTACGAGATTTGCCATATAATCCACCGAAAAACTATGCCCATAGAACAACATCGCGCTTGGAATCTTGCGTGGAGAAACATATTTTTGCATAAATTCTTTTTTATACATTTCTTGCCCTCCTCGCCCCTTTTCTATCCTCCTGCTTCGCCTCGCCAAGAATCTTGCATACAATGCGCGCGCGTATGAGATTCACATTTTCAATGCGCACATGCACTTTTGTCAAAAGCGGTAGCTCGCAATGCTGCGCAAAAAGTCGCGCACCGACTAAAAGAGAATCGGCGCGCAAAATGGCTGGGAGATTCGACTCTGCTGGAATGATGATGGTCGCTTCAACCGTGCTGCCAAGCAATTTTTGTGCGGCACGTGCATAGATTCTGTCGCAAAAGTCACAGACTGCGCAAGCAAGCTCACGTTCTTTTGTGTTGCAAATCTCACAAATCTCATCAAGATTTTGCACAACCTGCCCAGCCTTTTTGCCCACAAGCATGGCTTTGAGCAAACGATGCACACAGAGGTCAATATAGCGGCGAATCGGCGAGGTAAAATGGGTATAGAGGGAGAATCCAAGCCCAAAATGCTCCGAAGCAGTGGGTGCATAGCGCGCTTGCGCAAAGCTTTTGATAATGATTTTATCAATTTCGCCACGTTGCTTGCGCCGATTTGCCTGCTTTTGAATCGCCGCAATCCTCGCGTGAATCTGCGATTTAGTGAGCGTGCCCGTGTCGTACCCAAACGCATAGAGTTCAGCAAAAAGCTGCCGCAATTTGCCCATAGTCGGGGAGCGATGTGTGCGATAGAGTGCGGTTTGAGAATGTTGCGCAAGCATCTCTGCGCTTGCGAGATTTGCAAGCAACATCGCCTCTTCAACAAGGCTATGTGCCATACTCGGAGTGGCTGTGCGCACCTCGAGCAGATTCTGTGCGCTATCAAGCAGCAAGCGATTCTCGCTTATGCGAAAATCATAGCCCGTCTTCAGGCGCCGCTTGCGCAAACGTGATGTTTGGGCAAAGAGTGCGAGCAACATTGATTCGATGTCTGTCTTTGGCGTGCCACGTTGCAATATCGCATCGACTTCGTCATAATGCAGCCTCGCTTTGGATTCGATGATAGCGAGCATACATTCTGTGCGCAATACCTTCGCATGCCCACGATGCAACCGAAACTTCCATACAAAAGCCAGCCGCTTCTTGTGCGGCTTCAGCGAGCAGAGCTCCTCGCTAAGAATGGACGGCAACATCGGCAGACACTTGTGCGGCAGATAGAGCGAAAATGCGCGCATACGTGCGGCTTTGTCGAGTGCGCTAAAAGGTGCGACAAACTCGCTTACATCAGCGATTGCTACAAAGAGCTCGCCCGTTGTCGCATTATAACAAATCGCATCATCAAAATCTTTAGCATCTATCGGGTCAATCGTACAAAAACAAAGGTGGGATAAATCTATGCGCTGTGGATACATCGAAAGAATCGAATCCGAAAGCCCCTCAAAACTCGCACATTCACGCATAACATCGGGCGCAAATGTGCGGTGAGGCAAGCTTGCAAGAATGATTTTTTCATCAACAGCAGGGTCGCTGATATGCCCCAAAACCGAAAGAATTGTTCTATCTTTGATGAGAAAGAGCGTTTCTTGCGGTAGCGCACGCAACGACTTTTGGCTTGCTGCAACAGGCAGAATCTGATTTGTTTTGAGATGACGTACACACAAACGCGCTTGGTACGTGCAAAGATAGCCTACAAAAGGTAATGAGCTATTGCAAGATTTTTTGAAAGTCATTGAGCGTAGAATCGAAGAGATGTTCTTGGAAATGCCCCATTTTTGCAAGTCTTGTGGCATTTTGAACCTGCTCATCACTAAAGGCATCATAGAGAGAAATCAGGCTTTGCACGGTGCTAAGTGCATAGGCATAGTGGCGCAGATTCTTTGCGACCGTCTCGGGTGTTTGGATATTGCGCATCATTGTTACGAGTGATTGATCAAAATTCCAATACTCAAACAACTCGGCAGCAGCTTCGTAGGAACTCATGCCAAACACATCGCGCTCAATCTCAACAATTGGCATAACAACGCGCTTTTGTAGCTTTTTTTGAAAGATTTCTTGTTCATTTTTTTGAATGAGCACATTGCTCAAAATCACCACGCCCATTTCGAGCAAAAACGATGCGGGAGCGAGCAAGTCGAGCAATGTGCGATTGGATTTGGAAATCCAACGCACCATAAACGCGTTTTGCAACTCTGCTGTACGCAGAAAATCCTTATCGCTTAGGTTGTATGGCGAGAGGTCGATTTTGAAACGACTCCGAATCACCGTTACAATCGCAAAACCTTTGATGGTGCTCATTCCAAAGAGCGAAATGGCTTGCGAAATTGTATTCACCTCGCGCGCAAATCCATACAATGGTGAATTTGCAGCACGTAAAAGGCTCGCGGTTAGAATCGGGTCTTTTTCGACAATCTTGACAACATCAGCGATACTTGAACGCGCATCGCTACACACTTCTTGAATCTTGCGTACACTCTCGGGAATGACAGGCAAGCTTTTGATATTTTGAATAATCTCTGATTTCATCGTGTCCTATCCTGTATTTTTCATGCCTTGCGCAATGCCCACAATCGTGCTAGCAATGAGCTTTGTCAGCCTTTGCTTGCGTTCGCTATATTGAGATTCTTCAAATTCTTTGATAAGCTCAACTTGAAAAAAATTGATTGCATCAATTGTTGGGTTGCGTAACAACAGCGATTCACGTAACGTTGGCTCGTTTGCAAGCAGCTCTTTTTCATTGCGAATTTCTTTTACCCAAGCTAATGTGAGGGCATATTCAGCACAAATGATGTCAAAAATCTGCTCACGCAATGCGATATTTTTCACGAATTGTTGATATAAGTTCGCAATCTGCAGATTGACTTTCAATAGCGAACGTGCAATATTATCGATTGTTACCTTGAAAAAAGGAACGTTTGCATAGCATTGTTGCAAAATCCCATGTTCATCTTTCACACCCTCACAGCCGCTGCCTACGCCAAACCATGCAGGCAGAATCGCGCGATTCTGCGTCCATGCAAACACCCACGGAATCGCGCGCAAATCCTCCACGCGCTGCGTGTCTCTGCGCTTGCTCGGACGCGAACCAATATTGAGCTGCTGGATAAAGCGAATGGGTGTCGCCTCTTTGAAATAGTCGATAAAGCCATCTGTTTCATAAACAAGCGAGCGGTATTTCTTTCGCGAAATGGCGCTCATTTTTTGCAAAAGTTGCCTTTGTGTCTCGCTTTCTTTATGTGCCTTGATATGGAATCTGTCATTCACGGAGCATTTGAGCAATGCGGCAAGAGTTGTTGTGAAATGATAGGACGCATTCGAGCGGTTGAGATATTTGGCGGCAATCACCTCGCCTTGTTCTGTCGTTTTGAGAAACCCTGCGACACTTTGTGGCGGAGAAGCAAAAAGTGCTGTTTCGAGCTTGCCACCACCACGGCTGACGCTCCCACCGCGCCCATGGAAAAGCTTAAACGAGATTCCAAGCTCATCTTTGAGCGCCATAAGGTCATTGATGGCGGTATTGAGGGAATAGTTACTTGTAAAAATTCCACCATCTTTGCTGCTATCTGAATAGCCAATCATAATCTCTTGTGTGTTGCCATGTTGTGTCAGATAATCGCGATAATAGGGATTTGCGCAAAGGTCATGCAAAATCTCGCCTGCTTTTTGCAAATCATCAATCGTTTCAAGCAGTGGCGTAATCGAGATTCTTGCCTTGCTGCCCTGCACCCACAGCCCGCTTTGTTTTGCAAACCATAGCACAGCGAGCAAATCGGCAGAATCTTGCGTCATCGAGACGATGAAGCTATGCAAAACTCTCTTGCTAATGCGCTTCCTCGCCCATGTGATTTGCAAAAATGCACACAACATCTCTTCGGTGCTATGCGAAACCTTGCCAATGAGTGATTGCAACACAATGGGTGGCGCAGCGAGCGCGGCATTGAGAATCTCAATCTTACGTGCTTTGGGGAGATTCCAAAAATCGCCCTGCACATAGCCCAAAAGCGCAAAAATTTCCTCAATCGCCATACCGATTGTGTCGCGATGTTCGCGAAAATCGAGCGTAAAGAGATGGAATCCAGCAATCAAAACAAGATTGCGAAACTCACGCAAAAAGGTTGCACTGATACTATCCATACTCCCAATGAGCAAATCAATATCGGCAATCAACTCGCTGCTATGTTGATAGACAAAATCAACCGATGTGGGATTATGGACATAAATCAACCGATTCTCGAGCTTTTGGCGCATAAGCCGCAATTTTGCACGAAAAGGCTCATACTGATGAAGGGTAGCAAGCGAAGATGGGAGATGTGCAATTTCCTGCGCAAGCGAATCGCGTAACGCCTGCGTTGGCGTGCATAAATCGCTCGAATGCGAAAGTTCGCGCGAGAGTCGCACGATACGTTTGAGATAGATTTTGATGATATTCTCGTGCGCAATCTTCATCACCTTGAGCATGACATCATTATTCACATTTGGGTTGCCATCTCTATCGCCACCAATCCAGCTCCCAAGCCGAATGGGTGAATGTGTTAGCGGCTTTTGCAAAATATTTGCAATCTGCTTTGCACTCTTCAGCGCACTTCCTAGCAACGAGCTTTCGATGATATACAGCAGATTGTCAAGCTCAAAGAGCACTTCTATCTTCTCGTTGCGCACAAGCGGTGTGTTCCATAATAATACAAGGCGATAAATGAGCCTATCGAGATAAAGCTTCGATTCACGCTCGTTTGGTGCAGAATAGATTTTGTCGAGTAGATTAGAGATGTCATGATGCGATTCGAGAAACGTGCGGCGGCGCGATTCTGTGGGGTGGGCGGTAAAGACAGGATAAAACTCGAGCGTCTCGAGGCTTTGCAGAATATCGCAGCGGTCAAAGGTTTGTTCGAGCTCTTCTATCGTGTCAAGCAAGAGATTGCTCACATTGCGATGACGTGTTTTGGTACGTTCTTCGATAATATTAAACAGCATGTTATAGAGCGAGAACGCATGGATAAGCTCGGGTAGATATTCTTTCTGCAGCTCGCATTCATGCAACGTAGGCAGCGGCGTTTGGGCAAAGCGGTCTTTGAGAGCAAGAAAAATAGGCGCAATATGTGGCGCGCGCAATTCAAGGAGAATCATCATCAGCTCGGAAGCAAACTCGGCTCCTTGTTTGAGCGTCTCAAATGTGCTTTTCATGGCGATTCCTTGAATGCTTTAGACATTTCTAAAGCTTTTGAGATTATAATGCGCGACACGCTAGATTTATATTTTAGCATAAATTCACATTGGAGAAAACAATGGCACTCAAAGTGTATTATGACAAAGACTGCAATCTTGGGCTCATTCAAAAGAAAAAAGTCGCGATTATCGGTTTTGGAAGTCAGGGGCATGCGCATGCAGAAAACCTTCGCGATTCGGGCGTGAATGTGATTGTTGGGCTGCACAAAGGGGGCAAAAGCTGGGCAAAAGCAGAGGCAAAAAATTTTCAAGTTTTGCCCGTGAGCGAAGCAACAAAAGCTGCCGATGTCGTCATGATTTTGATTCCCGATGAATTGCAAGCCGATGTGTTTGCAAACGACATCGCACCGCATCTTTGCGAGGATAAAATCATCGCTTTTGGGCATGGATTCAATGTCCATTTTGGGCAAATTAAAGCGCCAAAAGGTGTTGGAGTGATTATGGTTGCGCCCAAAGCTCCGGGGCATACCGTGCGTAGCGAGTTTGTCAAAGGTGGCGGAATCCCTGACCTCATCGCTGTCGAGCAAGACACGAGCAAGAATGACGCTAAGGACATCGCGTTGAGTTACGCTGCAGCAATCGGCGGCGGGCGCAGCGGGATTATCGAAACAACGTTCAAAGACGAAACCGAAACCGACCTATTCGGCGAACAAGCCGTGCTTTGTGGGGGTGTTACAAGCCTGATTAAGGCAGGATTCGAGACGCTCACAGAGGCGGGTTATCCCGAAGAAATGGCATATTTTGAATGCTTGCATGAGCTCAAGCTGATTGTCGATTTGATTTATGAAGGTGGGCTTGCCAATATGCGCTATTCGATTTCAAATACCGCTGAATATGGCGATATGGTCAGCGGTCCTCGCGTCATCAACGAAGAGAGCAAAAAAGCGATGAAGCAGATTCTAAAAGATATTCAAGAGGGGCGATTTGCCAAAGACTTTATCTTGGAGCGCAAGGCAGGTTATGCACGTATGAATGCCGAGCGCAAGAATCTTGCCGCACATCAAGTCGAGATTGTGGGCGCACGATTGCGCGCGATGATGCCATGGATTGGTGCAAACAAGCTTGTTGACCAAAACAAGAACTAACGCAATTAAGCTATATTTTAATTTATCATTGCGCTTGACGTTACCAAAGCAATCCACCGTGTCAGCAAATCAGAATCGTGGATTGCCGCGCTCGCTGCACTCTTCGCAATGACGTTAGAATCTTTGGAAAAATCCCACTATTACGTCATTGCTAGGATTCGCGAGAATCCGAAGCAATCCACAACATTGGGTAACCCAGAATTGTGGATTACTTCGACAACGTCAGCGCAATGACGTTGGAAACTTATTAAAGAATCGCACAATGCTTGGTCTATAATTTAAGCTTTTTTATGCTACTATAAATTAGGTTAGCGGGAGAGCATACCCAAACACAACATAAACTAATCTTATCTTTATGAAAGACAGCATATTATGTTACAACGTAAAAAAATTTATAATCCTCTTTCCAAAGAAACCGTGAATGAACGCAAGATTTTTGGGGGCAGTCCAACGAGCATTTTTGAGCTCAACAAAATCAAATACCAATGGGCATACCAGCTTTGGAAGACGATGCTAGCAAACACGTGGTTTCCCGAAGAAGTCAATATGAATCCCGACAAAAAGGATTATAATGGTGGACTCACAAATGCCGAAAAATGCGGCTATGATAGGGCTTTGGCACAACTTATTTTTATGGATTCTTTGCAAACCAACAACCTGATTGACAATATCAACCCCTATATCACAAGCCCAGAAATCAACCTCGTCTTGGTGCGTCAAGCCTTTGAAGAGGCGCTACATTCACAAAGCTATGCCGTCATGGTCGAATCGATTTCGGCAAACACCGATGAAATCTATGAAATGTGGCGCAGCGATATGGCATTGCGTAGCAAAAACGACCACATCGCTAATGTTTATGAACAGCTTGCGAACAATCCAAGCGATGAATCGATGATTAAGGCGATGTTTGCAAACCAGATTCTTGAAGGAATCTATTTCTACTCGGGCTTTTCGTTTTTCTACACCCTCGCACGTAGCGGCAAGATGTTGGGCAGCACACAGATGATTCGCTTTATCCAACGCGATGAAGTCACGCACCTCATCTTGTTCCAAAACATGATTAATTCCGCACGCGTTGAGCGCCCCGAGCTCTTCACCCCCGCGCTCATCGAGGAAGTCATCGAGATGTTCCGCAAAGCCGTCGACATCGAGAGTGCATGGGGCGAATATATCACACAAGGGCAGATTCTCGGGCTCACAAGCGATATTATCCGCACCTATATCGAATACCTTGCCGACCAACGGCTCAAAAAAGTCGGTTTACCGATTCTCTATAATGCCAAGCACCCTATCAAATGGGTGGACCAATTTTGTAGTTTTAATAACCAAAAAACAAATTTCTTTGAAGGGAAAGTTACAAACTATGCAAAAGGGAGCCTTGACCTCGATGACTTCTAGAACTCTTTGCGCTTTGCAATTCAAAACACATCAGCATTTTCATACGAATTGGCAAAATCTCATGTCGCTTGTCAGCCGCACAAATGAAGGGGCGATTATCCTCGCGCCCGAAGTCGCGCTCACGCATTTTTGCTATCAACGTCTCGAAGAGGCGAACGCATTTGCCAAAGACGTAACATCGTCTCTATTGCGTCTCTCCGAAACACGGGCGATTGGTATCACAATGATAGAGAAGCACAAGGACGGATTCTATAATAATCTCAAAATTTTCCATAAAGGCGAGATGATTCACAAACAAGCAAAAACGAAGCTTTTCCCGCTTGGTGGCGAACATCTCTATTTCAAAGCAGGGCGCGAAAGCGAGATTGGCTTTTTCTACATTGACGGTATCAAATGCGCGGCGCTCAATTGCTTCGAGCTACGTTTTCCACATCTTTGGGCTGCTGTGCGCGGCGCGGAGCTCATCTTCGTCCCTGCACAATGGGGAATCAAACGCAAAAATCATTTTGAGACTCTCTGTCAGGCGCTCGCGATTGCAAACCAATGTTTCGTCCTTGCTGCAAACGGTGCAAACGCCCAAATGGCATGTTCAAGCGCCATCATCTCGCCATCAGGCAGCGCTGTTCGCGATGATTCTGCCGATATTGTCTCATGTGATGTCGATTGGGAAGAAGTTATTTCAATGCGCAAATATATCGACGTAGGACTGCTTGGTGCATAATATCAAGCTCGCTCGCATGGTCTTTGAGATTCAATCACGATTCGCGATTTCTGATGCGCTACAAGATGCATTCATGCATGTAGACAGAGAAATGTTTGTCGATGATAGGGGTATGCAAAATGTCGCCTATACACTCGATGCGCTGCCTATTGCGGGCAATCAATGGATTAGCTCGCCGCTCACTGTGGCAAAGATGACGCATTATCTGCAAGCAGAAGGCGCGGACAATGTGCTTGAGATTGGCTGTGGGAGCGGATACCAAGCAGCGATTCTAAGCCATATCGTACGGCGAGTCTTCACGATTGAGCGCATCGAAACATTGCTGCTCAAAGCCCGCGCGCGCATCGAAACTCTCAAGATTCGCAACATCAATCTGCGCCTTGATGACGGGCAAAACGGCTGGAAGCAGTTCGCGCCTTATGATAGAATCTTGTTCTCTGCTGCTATTGCACAAATTCCAAAGCCAATCATCGAACAGCTCGCCGATGGCGGGATTCTTATCGCCCCAATCATCAAAGGCAACCAACAAATCATCACACGTTTTGAAAAACAAAGAGGAATCTTCAAAGAAACACAACAAATCGAAGAATGCACATTCGTCTTTATCCAAGACGGAACGATTCGGTGCTAGTGATGATTCCACATTAAAGATACAATATGAAAAAATTCTTCCTTACTTGCCTTTGTGCATCACTCCTTGCCGAGGATTCTCCCTCTGCACAATTCTCTATTATCTTGGGTGGAGGAGTTCAGAATCTCAAAAGCAACATCTCAACACAGACAAACAAGGGCTTTTTGCGAAATTATGATGTCTCACAAAGAGATTTTTTCTCATTCCCACTTTTGGGGTTTGAATTTGATTATCAAGAATCAGGGAATCAAATATTTCTCAAAAACTATAATGGCAGAGATTTGAGTGGAATCTCAATGGGATATGGCAAAAGTTATGGCTCATGGAAAACCACATTGAAACTCGTCAGCTCCTTGCGCGAACAAGCCTACGAAAATCCTTATCAAATAGGAGATAGAAATAGAACAGATGTACTAAAGAGTGCACTCAAGCTAACACAAGACTATCAGATTGGAGACTATCAACGAATCTTTGTGAGCTATCTGCTCGCAAACAATCATTATGAAAAAGAAACAATGCCCTTTGATGCCCTCAAACGAGAGAGTATCATGCAGCAATTTGAAATGGGTTTGGATTGGACTCTTGTGCATATCAACGCTCTTGTGGATTATAACAACGCAGAGGGAAGCGCCGAGACTTTTGGACGCGTTGGATTCGCTCTTGGCGGGTTTTGGAAATTTGAAAACGATGTGGTGCTTTCGTCAGACATAAGCCTTGCGCGCCAAATGGCAAGCGATAAAAACCCGATTTTTGACGCAAAAAACAATGCAACAATCTTTCAAATATCCCTAAACCTCACCAAGCTCCAACTTTTCAATCAACCCAATCTCTTTGCATTTGCGCATTATGGATTTGAGAATCATAATAGCGAGATTTCATTTCTTGATGAAAGTTTCTCGAGCTTTCTGTTGGGTGTGGGGTTTCGATTTTAAAATCATAATAAATACGCATACACGCGCTCTTCTGCCACAACCTGCTCACATGTAGGGGGAAGCAGCAGCCAAAACTTTGTACGATAGAACGCATGCAGCGCAAATGGCAGCGGCACAAAGCTTCCATTCTCAATCGTTCCAAGCACAATTTTATGTTTTCCTTTTTTATATTGTCTATCGTGTGCCATTGGAATCGCAATCTTTGTTGGCAACCAATCATTCCGCCCACAAAGGCGGCGCAAAAGCGGCAACCCAACAACGCAAAGCGCGGCAAAAGCGCCGCTTGGCGTCCCGGGCAAACCCAAAAAAACCTTGCCTTCCTTGTGAGCGAGCAACACAGGCTTGCCCGGTTTGATGTCGATTCCATGAAAGAGAATCGTGAATCCGAGCGATTCGATTGTGCGGTGCAGCAAATCACGTTCTCCACCGCTCGCCCCACCTGTGGTGATGATGCAATCATGTGATTGTGCAAGCTCGGTGATTTTCGCTGCAAAAACGTCCTCTTTGTCGGCAATCATGCCACAATCTATCGCTTCAAATCCCGCATTTTTCAGTATTCCGACAATCATCGGCGCATTGCTGTTATACACCTCGTATTCACTCGCACCGCCGAGATTCTCACAGAGTTCATCGCCACTCGCACACACAGCAACACGCAGAGGCACAAAACATTGCACCTCTGCAATGCCTTGCGAAGCGAGCAGCCCGATTGCAGCACCATTAAGCCGCGTGCCCTTTTGTAACAGCAGCACACCTTGCGCAATCTCCTCGCCTGCGATTCGGATATGGCTGCCACGTTTGATAGCAACCATAGGGCAAACCCAATCATTTTGTAACGTTACATCTTCATGCGGAATCACACAATCAAGCCCCTTTGGAACAGGTGCGCCTGTCATAATCTTGCAACATTCTCCCTTTGCAAAAGTGCGTTCAATCGGCACATCTCCTGCATAGATTGTCGCAACAACATGGAAGCTCTCCGAGCAATCCCCTGCACAAAACGCATAGCCATCCATCGCCGCGCAATCAAACGCAGGCAACGGGCGCACGGCATGCACATCGCTAGCAAGCACAGAATCAAGCGCCTCACGAAGCGGCACAACTTGCGTGCGCTCGTTTGGACAAAGCCGCGCGATGTGTTCGTGCGCATCTTGTGGCGTTTGCAAGTTCACAAATGGGGTGAAAGACATCAGTTCTCCTTTAGAGGTTGAGCGCCAAAACTTGCGCATAGCGCAGCTTTAGAATCTGGGCAATGCGATGCATTTCTTGCTCGGCAAGAGTGCCAAAACTAAGCGCAATCAGCTCGCGACAATGTGCATCGCAAAAGCCCATTGATTCGAGCACATAGCTCGGTTGAGAAAGCCCAAAAAGGCAGCGGCGTCCATTGATAATCAGAATCTCATCATACGCACATGCGCTAATCAGCGCACGTGCCTTGATACCCGCAAAGCGCAAAGGCAGCGCATTTGGAATGAGCGATTGCAATGGGGCAAACAGAGAAAGAGTGGGGATTGCCGCATGCAAAATCTCCCAAAACAATGCGTTTTGATTTGCGATTGTTTGTTGCGATTCGAGCACCGCACAAAAGGCAAGCCCAAGCCCGATAATCGGGGGCTGCATCGCAAAAAGCGCACGCAAATCGCGCGTTGGCATGCGCTGCAAAAACGTGCCATAAGGGCGAGCAAGCCCCAAAATCTCGCCCTCCAAAAGAACCACATCAGCGTCTGTTTGCGACAATGAATCGGGAGGCAAAATGCCTGCCGCAAGTGCCAAGCTCATGTCATAGACAAACAATTCACCCACGTTTTTGTGGTAGACATTGTAGCTAAAGATTTCATCATTCACGGGTGAAAGCACAAAGCTTTTTGCGCCCTTTTGACGCGCAACATCGAGACTTTGGCAGGGCAACAGCGGCACAACCGATACACCATGCGCACGCACAAGATTTGCTGCGATATTGAGATTTGGGTGAATCGCCATACTCGCCGCCACAGCACCGTTTGCGCCAAGCGCAAACAAAAGCTCCAAAAATGCACCCACACTATAATCAAAACTGCGTCCATAACTAAAGCCATAGCGCTCACATAGCGGCGCAAGACCATAATCAAGCTCGGTTTTGGTTGTGTTGAGTGGCGGATTGTTAGAATCCGACATGAGATGTCGCAATGCGTCATTATTTTTCGTAACTTCGTGCAATCGCGCAAGATTTATCATATCTAGCCTTGTGTGGCGAGCATGCGACGTTGATTTTGTTTCACAATATCCGCAAAACTATCGAGATATTCAAGATAGGCAATCGCATATTTGCGGCTTAGTCCCAAATGTGTTTTGACAAGTGCAACATCGACAAAGCCCTCATGCGCGATGATGTCGCGCAATTGTTTCAAAACACCCGATAGGCAAACCGACTCGACAAAGAGATTCGCCTGCAAACGCACGACCTTGCGCGCAGCACACAAAGATTTGAGCGCCCTATCGCCGCTTTGCCTATCGATGTCAAGAGATTCATAGAGATTATAGGGCGCAAGCGGTGCGATTCCTTGCGCACGTAATGCGTCAAAAATCTGTGTTTTGACATATTCGGCAATGTCGCAAATCTCACTTTTGGTGCTTAGAAAAAGCCCATTTTCTCGCCGCAGCTTGCCGCTTTGGACAAGCGCCGCAAGAACATGCGCACAAAGCGATTCGCTCGCCCAATTCTCGCGCAAACAGAGGCTCTTTTCAGAAAGCAAAGCATTTTTATTCTTGGCAATCATCGTGCAAACAATGTCTTGTAAATGCGCGATTTGTATCAGAGGATATACGATGAGCGCGCTAGAATCGACAAAGACAGAGGGCAGAGTTTGCAAGATTGCAAGTGCGTCTTCATGGCGCAACCCAAAACGTTGCATCGAAGAGATGATTCCAAAACCTCTTTTATGCGCCTGCACGAGAATCGCAAACGCACTCGCAAAGTCTCGGGCAAACAAAGTACGCAGGAGCGCGAGCTTTTGCGCCTTGCCAAGTGGGTCGGCGATGGGGTTTAGCACAGCACCACCGGCAAGAAATGCGCCATCTTTTAGGATAAACTTTTCCTCAAAAACAGCAAAGACAGGCTCTTGTGTTTCGAGCGTTGCGAATGCTTGGTGGATTCCATCTTTTGGCACAAAATCTTGCAGCAAAAGCACACGTGCCATTGTTTTTTTGCTGCCAATCACCATTGCAATCATACTATTATGCGCAATCTTGGGCATTCCATTAAAAATATGCAACACAACATCGATTTTTCTAAACCCGCGCAAATAGCCCTTTTTGCTCAAAATATAACCACATTTGAGCTCGCCGAGTTTGGCAGAAAGGTTGAGCGCAGCGCGCGAGCTTGGTGGAGCAAAATCCACCTTGCTTTTGTGCATTGTAATCGCCTTGACAGAGACAAGCACACCCGTGTCGCAACACATCAGCTGGTCTTTGACATGTACGCAATCGCCCTGCACCGTGCCGCTCACGACACAGCCCGCGCCCACAACCTCAAAGCTCCTGTCGATGTAATAGCGAAACAGCGGAATCGCCGGTGGCTTTGACGTGAGAGTCGCGAGGATTGCGCGCAAAGATTGGATGCTTTTGTTGTCATCGAGCGCGGTAAAGACGCAATCAATCCATGTGAGTTTGAGCGAAGCGATGAGTTCTTGCAGCTCGTTTTTGACAATCTCACAACGTTGGACATCGACAATATCTTTATGTGTGATAGCAACAAGCACGGATTGGATTCCCAAAAAAGCTGCAATGCGCAAGTGTTCGAGTGTTTGGGGCATAATCCCCTCTTTGGCGCTCACCACAAGCAGCAAAACATCGCATGCAAACGCGCCGGTCATCATCGTTTTTGTGAATTTATGATGTCCTGGAACATCGATAAATGCGATGTTTTTGTCGATTTCTGGGAAATAAAGATTTGAAAAACTCAAATCAATCGTAATCGCGCGGCGCTTTTCTTCGCTGCTGCTATCGCCCTCAAAGCCGTTGAGCGCACGAATGAGCGAGGTTTTGCCATGGTCAATATGCCCGGCAGTAGCGACAATCACGCATTGCATTGGGCAATCTCTTTGAGCGCTTCGCTCACATATTCGAGGTCATGCACAAAC
This sequence comes from uncultured Helicobacter sp., assembly GCA_947177485.1. GTDB lineage: Bacteria > Campylobacterota > Campylobacteria > Campylobacterales > Helicobacteraceae > NHYN01. The sequence goes on along the minus strand of CAMWUR010000031.1, from coordinate 1,539 downwards.
AATGTGCGCATATCGAGCAGCACGTGTGAATCGTGGATTCGTGTGATGATTCTGTGTGTGCGCAAGATGTCCTTGAGGCTTTCACAATCGAGTTTGTCGTGCGAAAGCGCAATTCCGATGCTCACAATCCCCTTTTGGGGCAATGTCCCGCCGCCGATATACGCCGTTGTGGGGCAAATTTGCGCGTCAAAGCCATTTGGAATCTGCGCCTTAAGGCTTTGGGCACGCTCATGTAGCTCTTCAAGGCTTGTCTGCAACATCGCGAGCAACGGAATGCTGTCATAGTCCTCGTCCAGATAGGCTTGTAGACAATGTTCAAGGAGAATGAGCGTGATTTTATCAACACGTAACATGCGCAAGAGCTGATTGGTCTTGAGTTGCGTAATCAGCGAGGCTTTGCCAAGAATAATCCCCGCTTGCACAGAACCAAGAAGCTTATCACCACTGAAACAAATAAGCGAAGGGTGAATAGGCAAAATCTCATCAAGCGCAGGTTCAAGCCGCAAATTTGCAAGCTCCTTTTGCTTCGCACCAAACGCACGGCGCAAAAGCCCGCCGCCCAAATCATAGCAATCGAGCAATTGTGAATCACGTGCAAGCGCGATAAGCTCGGGTAGCTCAACACTTTGGGTAAAACCTTCAATCGCATAATTGCTCCGGTGCACTTTTAGAATCATCGCTGTTTGCGCGTTGATAGCGTTGCGATAATCAGCAAGTTTGGTCTTGTTGGTTGTGCCAATCTCATGGAGTTTTGCACCAGAATTTGCCATAACTTCAGGGATTCTAAACCCACCACCAATCTCGATGAGCTCACCGCGCGAAACGATGACTTCACGCTCTTTTGCGAAAGTGTTGAGAATCAAAAAAAGCGCGGCAGCATTGTTATTCACAACAAGGCAATCTTCACAACCCAAAAGCTCACGCAAACATCTTGCAACACCGATATAACGTTCACCGCGCTTGCCGCTTTGGAGCTCGAACTCAACATTGTTGTAGCCACAGATGAGCTCGGCTGCCCTGTCGTAAATGGCACGTGAAATGGGGCTTCTGCCGAGATTTGTATGAATCAAGATTCCTGTGGCATTGATAAGCGGCACAACAGTGCATGGCACATTATGGTAAGCATGCTCGATTTGGGAGAGAATCTCGCGAAGTGGTGGCACAGCAGCGGGACGCGCGCTGCGAATTGTAGACAGGATTTCTTGTGCTCTTTTTTTGAGCAATAAGCGCTTATAGCCCGCAAAGTTTGGGTGATTGAGAATTGTATCCACCGAAGGCAAAGAGGCAAGAGATGACATCACAAATCCTTTATGTAATTTTAGCATGGGAAAGATAATGTTGCAGAAATGACAATTTGATGTCATTGCGAGGCGTTAGCCTCGTGGCAGTCCATGATGTTGACAACCCAGAATCGTGGATTGCCACACTCGCAATAACGTCTTAATGTGCCATTACTCACCGATTCCATTCCCCCAACCACAGCGCACATTATAAAAGCATGCAGGGGTTTGGGGGATTATAAGGGGGATAGGGGATAAA
>CAMWUR010000030.1 GCA_947177485.1 uncultured Helicobacter sp. | reverse complement strand
GTAGGCTTTGGTGGCATAGCGCTTTGCATCATCGAATTTGCCGAGTTTGAGGGCAGTGGTGCATGCAAAGCGCAAAATAGCAATATTTTTGGGTTCGCAATCAAGAGCGTCTTGGGCAAACTTCATCGCCATGCGTGTATTTCCTGTCTCGAAGCACATCTGCGCAATGCCGCCATACGCCAATGCGTTTTTGGAATCTATGGTATTGAGAATCCCGCTGAACACATCAGCAGCTTTTTGATAGTCTTTATGATAAAGATGTTTTGTGCCCTCTTGAATTTGCGCATCAATCATTTGCTGTTTTTTCATCATTGTCCTTTGCGGGATTATAGCATATTTATCCAATACATTCTTACGAATTTATAATTTTATCTATGTTATAATGTGGCAAGCAAGGAGGTTATTTATGAAAACTGGCGAAATTGAACGAGAGGCGAAATTTATACGTGGCAAAATTGGTAGAGGCATTCCTGTCAATGTCGAACGTGTTGCTTCTGTTTTGGGATTCAAGCTTGAATATAGCACGTTTGATGATTCGAGCATTTCTGCTGTGCTCGATTATAGCAAAAAAGTTTGCACGGTGCGCAACGACCCGCGCGAGGAATTTAAGCGGCTTTTTGTTGCGCATGCGATGGCGTATTTTATGATTTATCAACATCATGACCAAAAGAAAAAACAAAACACACGTACACTGAATGCGTGGGTTGTGGGCGACAAGGAAGATGTGCAACGGCTTGCTGTGGCGGTTATGGTCCCAGGCGAGAATATCCTTGAAGCAAGCAATACATTCGATAGACGTGGTTGTGTGCATACCAAAGACTTGATGGAATGCGAGAGCAAAACCGCATGTCTTGCCAAAACCTTTGGGATTCCCTCTGTGGCGATGGCAAAACGTTTACGTGTTTGGGCAAGCGGTGATTTGGAATAATCGCGGCTAAAATAGTGTCGTATAGTACTGCACAAAATCGAGCAATTGTTGCAACCATAAGATAGCGCATGTTGCAATGATTGCGTTTGCGATGAGCACAATCTTGAGCGGGATACTAGGATTGTGGCATGTGCCATCGAGTGTATAGGCGCTTCTGGGCACAAAAAAGCAATAGACAATCAATCGGAGATAGTAAAATGCTGCAATGGCGCTATTTGCTGCCATGATAAACGCAAGGACGACAAAGTCGGCTTGCAATGCTGCGCTAATGAGTGTGATTTTACCCCAAAAGAGCGCGAAAGGCGGAACGCCCGAGAGCGAGAGCATGAAAATCGCAATCAACACTGCTGTAAGAGGCGATGTGCTTGCGAGCGAGGCGAAACGTTCGAAGGCGAAATCTGATTTGCCATCTGTCGGGTTGCGCAATGGTTGGGCAAGATAGAGCATTCCAAATGCACCAAGATTGGTTACAAAGAACACAACCCAATAGATAAAGAGTGCATTGACAGATTCGGGAGTGTGGATAAGGATTGCCGAAATTCCAAAGCCCGCTTGAGCAATAGAGCTGTATGCGAGCATACGTTTTGCGTCTGTTTGGACGAGTGCAAGCAGGTTTGCGAGCGTCATGCTCAACACTGCCATTGTATAGAGCGCGATTTGCAGCTCGCCATAAGCATCGAGGAACACAGCAAAGAATCGCATCGTTACGACAAACGCGCCGATTTTGGGAACGATGGACACAAAACCCGCCATCATCGCGCTCGCTCCCTCGTACATATCGGGCGACCAAGCGTGGAAAGGAACAAGTGCAATCTTGAATGCGAGTGCAGCAAAGATGAGCAAGATTCCAACAAGGACGATGATGTCGCTTAGGATTTGTGAATGGGCAATCCGCTCACTAATGCGCAGCAAGTCGAGCTCGCCTGTGCCAAAATACAGAAACGCTGCACCAAAGCAAAAGAGCGCACATGCAAGCGCACCTTGCGTGAAATATTTGATGGCTGCTTCGATGGCATTTTCGCGGTTATGCATAGCAATCAGTGTGTAGGTCGCAAGCGCCGCACATTCAAGCCCGATAATCATCATCATCAAATGCGTGGTCGAAACCATAAATTGCAAGCCCGCGGCGATATAGAGCAAGAGTGCATGAAACTCGGGATAGCGGTATTCGCTAAAGCTACTCTTAGTGAGCGTGAGCAATGTGAAGCCGAGCGTGCCCAAAAGAACGATTGTTTGCGCGATGAGCGCGTAGCCATCGAGCTGCACGAGCGCGAAAAAGCCCTCTTGGTGAAACGGAATCTGCAAGAGATAGAGCAGGTTTGCAATGAGGAACAATACGCACAAAAGCGCCGTGAAGTTTTTGTGTGCTTTCGCAAAAACACCTGCGACAAGCACCACAGAAGCGCCACAAAAGCTGATGAGCATTGGGATTATGGATGCGATATTGAGGCTATCAAATGGGATAGAAAGAGGCTCAAGCATTGCTAGCTCCTTGAATGAATAGAATCGTTTCTGTATCACGTGCCTTGCGTTCCATTTTTTCTAAGAGATTCGAGACGCTCGAATCGAGGGGTTTGAGGATTGGGTTGGGGTTGATTCCAAGCCAAACGACAACGAGCACAAGCAGCGCGATACTGCAACGTTCTTTGGCGTTGAGGTCGGTAACGGAGAGATTCCGTGCGGGAGTGCTGCCCAAAAAGGCGCGCGTGAAAAGCATGAGCATATAGAGCGCGCCGAGCACGAATGTGCTTAGGGCAACGAGCGTGAGCACGGGCGAAATGGCGAAGAATCCGAGCAAAGAGAGGAACTCGCCCACAAAGGTGCTTGTGAGCGGCAGCCCCACGCTTGCCATGAGCATCACACCAAAGCCCAGAGTACAGAGTGGCATTGCCTTTGCGAGCCCGCCCATATCGGCAAGCAGATAGCTTTGTTTGCGTTCATAGAGAATGCCGACAAACAAGAACAAAGCCGCGCCCACGATGACATGGCTTGCCATGAGAAACACGCCGCCGCCGATTCCTTGCGCGTTGAAGGCGAAGATTCCGAGCACAACAATGCCCATGTGTGAAATGGAGCTGTATGCGATGATTTGTTTCATGTCGTTTTGGTGGTAGGCAACAAGCGCGCCATAAATCACCATTGCCACAGAGATGAGTGCAACGGGCATGAGGAACATCACGCTTGCGTCAGGGAATAGCGGGAGGTTAAAACGCAAGAAGCCATACGCACCGATTTTGAGCAGCACAGCGGCGAAGTCGCCGATTGTTGGATTTTGCCCATGCACATGGGGCAGCCACGTGTGGAAGGGCAACATCGGAATCTTGACTGCAAAGCCGATGAAAAAGAGCCAAAAGAGCCATGTTTGGGTTGCGATTCCAAGCGAGAGATTCTCCCAATCAAGCAGGCTAAAGCTCCAATACCCCGAGGCGATGGAGTATTGATAGCCGACATAGAGAATCCCGATGAGCATAATCATGGACGCAGCAAAGACATAGATGAAGAATTTCATTGCCGCATAGATTTTCTCGCGTCCGCCCCAGATTCCGAGCATATAGACAAGTGGCAGTAGCGAGAGCTCCCAGAACATATAGAACAGAATCGCGTCAAAGACGCAGAAGATTCCAATCAGGATTGTCTCCAGCAAGAGCAAGCAAACGACAAGCTCCTTTTGTTGCGTGTGTGTGGGCAGCCAAACAAAACCCACAAACATCATGAATGTCGAGAGGAGCACGAGCGCGAGCGAGATTCCATCGACACCGACAAGATAGGTGATTCCCATAGACGGGACGAGCGCATAGGCTTCGAGGAACTGTACGTTGCCTTGCGTTGGGTCAAAAGAGGCAAAAAGCCAGAGCGACAATGCGAACTCAAGCGCGCTAATGACGATTCCATAGGCGCGAAAGTTGGATTGCAATGCAAGAGCTAGCAACGCCGCAAAAGCGGGAAAAAAGATGAGTAGTGATACGAGATGTTCCATAGTTTCCTCCTATCCCAAAACGAGCCACAGCGCAAAGAGCAGCAAGAGAATTGTGCCAAAGACCATGAGCCGCAGCGAGCTTGATAGATTGCCCTTGCTGATATTGCTAAGGCAAAAACCGAGCGTCTGAAACAAGCGCGCAACAGCATCAATGCTTGCGTCTAAAATGCGCATGTCAAAGAGCGCGCAGAGCTTTGCGCATGCCTTGCATGGGACAACAAAGAGCTTGTCATAGATTTGGGGGATATAGTATTGGTTGTGCAAGATTTTATACAACACGCCCGAACCACATTTAGCGAATAGATTTGCCTTGTAGCCGATAATGGCGAGTGTGATTCCAAAAACAGAGACACAGAGCGCGGCGATGATGAGCTTGGTGAGGAGCTCGGAATCAGCATGTGGGATTGTCGTGGCGATGTGGTTTGCGACAAACTCGAAAAACGCATGTTCAAAAAAGCCCGCGATAATGGCGAGGATTCCAAGAGGTGTCATTGCGAGCAGCATAAAGCCGGGCGCTTCGTGTGGGTGGCAATCATCATAGCGCTTGGGTGTGAAAAAGACAAGCATGAGAAGCCGAAAGCTATAAAACGCCGTGAGGAAGGCAGCAAAAAGCAGCATTCCATAGAGGATATAGGAATCATTTAGGAATGCGACTTCGAGGATTTTGTCTTTTGAGAAAAAGCCAGCAAATGGGTAGATTCCGCTCAAAGCGAGCGAGGCGATGAGCATGAGAATCGCTGTGGCGCGCAAAGGCTTGTAGAGTGCACCCATTTTTTGGACGTCAAGATTGTCATTCATCGCGTGCATGATATTGCCCGCACCGAGAAATAGCAAGGACTTGAAAAAGGCATGCGTAACAAGATGAAAGAGTGCGATTGTGTATGCGCCAAGCCCAGCGGCAACGAACATATAGCCAAGTTGCGAGAGCGTGGAATAGGCGATGATTCGTTTGAGGTCGTTTGTGCAAAGTGCGATACTTGCGGCAAACAATGCGACAAAAGCACCAAGACATGCGACAAGCAAGCCGACATCGGGGGTGAGCGTGTAGAGCGGATTCATGCGAATCAGCAAAAATACACCAGCCGTAACCATTGTTGCCGAGTGAATGAGTGCCGAAACGGGTGTGGGACCTTCCATCGCATCAGCTAGCCATGTGTGGAGCGGAAATTGCGCGCTTTTGCCCATTGCGCCCACAAACAGCAGCAGAGCAGCAAACAAGAGTGTTGTGCTGTTTGCGTTTTGGACGGCTTCAAAGAGTGCGGTGTATTGGAGAGTGCCGCATTCCCAGAATAGCAAAAACACACCAAGCAACATGCCCGCATCGGCAATGCGGTTCATGATGAATGCTTCGTTTGAGGCGAAGTTTGCGCTTTCTTTATGATACCAAAAGCCGATGAGCATCCATGAGCAGAGCCCAACGCCCTCCCAGCCGATAAACAACCCCACAAGATTATCGCTCATAACGAGAATGAGCATAGCAAACACGAATGCGCTAAGTGCGGCAAAGAATCGATTGAAGGCGACATCATGGGACATATAGCCAATCGAATAGATATGCACCATGCTCGAGACAATGCCCACAACAAGCATCATTGTGATACTCACCGAATCGACAACAAAGCTAAAGGCGATTTCGGTTGAGCCCATGGTAATCCATGGCATGAGCACAGCACGAATGGACATGCCGTTTGCAACAGAGCCAAGCAGCGCGAATGACGCGCACAGCGAGATAAGAACGCACAAAGATGCGAACACACCCACAAAGACTCGTTTCTCTCCGCAGCTAAAGCACAATGCAAAGAGGCTGCCCACAAGCGGGGCAAAGAGCGCGATATAGACAAGAGTGGTTTCCATATTTAACCTTTCAATCGTTGCAAAGAATCCAAGTCAAGCGTTTGTGCTCGCCGATAATAGGCAATCAATAATCCAAGTCCAACGGCAACCTCGCTTGCAGCGATAGCGATGATGAACAATGCGAAAATTTCTCCACCCATATCGCTTCGATAGCGCGCAACGGCGACAAATGCGATATTGACAGCATTGAGCATAATTTCTGTGCTAAGGAATAGCATGACGAGATTCTTGCGCCTCATGATTCCATAAGCACCAATGCAAAAGAGCATTACAGAGAGAATCAAGTAATGGTTGAGCGTTATCATTGGGCATTTCCTTCGTCTTTTGGTGGTTTGCTTGCGAGCACAACGCCCGAAATCATCGCGATGAGTAAAAGCATTGCAGCAAGCTCAAAAGCAATGAGATATTGCGAGAAGAGGCGGTAGCCAACCATTTGCATGTCGTGTGCATCGCCAATCTGTGGCGATTCGCCGCCAGCAAGATTTTGTGCGGCAATCAGCAGTGAATGGTCGAACGGATTGGGCAGCTCCCAAACGACAATGGGTGCAAGCAGCAATGCACCGAGCAAAAGCACAAAGATTGTGCCACTTGTGGCAAGCAGCACAAATGGCGCATTGACTTTTTCGCGCAAGGGCTTGCTGGTGTCGAAAAACATGAGCGAAAACGCATAGACAACCACGACAGCGCCTGTATAGACGATGATTTGCGCGATTCCGAGAAATTCTGCACCGAGCAAAAAGAAATAGGCGCTAATCGAGACCATTCCCCCTGCAAGCGCGCTTAGGGCATAAAGGAGATTGTTGGTGTTCACAACGACTAAAAAGAGCGCGCATGTGATAGCTCCAAAGAAATAAAAGGCGAACGCTTCCATTATGATTCCTTGTTTTCCGAATCCGCTTCGAGCGATTCTTGGATATAGCACAGCGGCGTTTGCTTGAGCCGCTTGTCGGCATCAAAGCTTGGCGAGCCAAAGCCCGCAAATTCTTTTTGAGTGCCAGAAATAGCGGCATCGATGGGTGTGAGCATATCCTCTTTGAGCGCAAAATAGGCGCGCTGCTCGCTACCATTTTCATAGCGCCCGCCATGCACGATTGCGAGCTCGGGGCAAACCTCGGCGCAGAATCCGCAGAAAATGCAGCGCCCGAAGTTGATTGTATAGCTCGCAACTTTCTTGCGTCCATCTTCGCCATAGTGTGTGTGCATGCGGATACAATTGCTAATGCAGATTTTTTCGCAAAGCCCGCAGCCAATACAACGTTCATTGCCGCTTTCGAGCAACCGCATGAGCTGGTGGATTGCACGATAACGTGGTCCTAGCGGAAGCTTTTCGAGCGGATAGCGCGTTGTGTGCGTTTTGCTCCAAAATTGCTTGAAAGTGAGCCACAGCCCGACAAAAAGCTCGCCATTGAATGTGCGGCGCACGAAGCGCCAACACGATGGTTTGTCATGGTGTGAATCGATATTTCGGTACATAGAATCTCCTTAGAACACCAGCACAATGGCGGTGATGAAAGTGTTGAGAATGGCAAGCGGCATAAAAATTTTCCAACAAACCCACATCAGCTGGTCGGAACGAACATGGGGGTAGGTCGCACGTACCCACATAAAGAGAGAGATGAAGAATGCGACTTTGATGAGGATTGCGATTCCACCCGGGATAAACCCCCATGCATTGAACCCGCCGAAAAAGAGCAAGGAGACGAGGAATGAGAGGGTAATCATGTTTGCATATTCGGCGACAAAAAACAAGCCCCAGCGGATTCCAGAATATTCTGTGGCATAGCCTGCGATAATCTCGGCTTCGTGTTCGAGAAGGTCAAAGGGTGTGCGGTTGAGCTCGGCATAGCCCGCTACGAGAAACAAGAAAAAGGCAACAGGCTGCTGAAAAAAGAGCCATGAGAAGAATCCATCGCTTTGGTAGTTGTTGATGTCGACAAGCGAGAGCGAGCCCACGAGCATAATGGGTGCAAGCAGTGAAAGCCCCGAGACAACCTCGAAGCTTAGGAGTTGCATTGTCGCACGTGCAGCGCCGATGAGTGAATATTTGCCACCCGAACTAAGCCCTGCAAGTAGAGGACCATAGACGCCCATTGCACCCACGCCAAGCACAAATAAGATTCCGATATTAATGTCGGCAACAAGCGGACGCACGAGATAATCGCCAATGTAAAATTCGGGCAAAAAGGGAACGGCAGCCACAGAGATGAATGCTGCACATGTTGAGATGATGGGGGCAATCATAAATAAGAAGCGATTCGCATGGCTTGGAACAATGTCTTCTTTGCAAAAGAGTTTGATTCCGTCTGCAAGAAGCTGCAAAAGCCCAAATGGACCAACATGGATTGGTCCAAGGCGGCGCTGTGCATAACCTAGAATCTTGCGTTCTAAATAAACCATAAACCCGGCAATGGCAGCGATGATAGACAGGACGAGGACGGCTTTGACTGCTGCATCGATAAACTCAATCATTGTTTTCTCCAAGTTTTGGGATAATGCGTGCGACTGCAAAGCGACTTGCGGGTTTGAACAATGGATGCTCATCGCGCATAAACTGCCCGAGCGAAAGCATTGCCGATTCGCCATTGAGTTTCTCATCGACAAACACAGTCGCGCTGTATTGTCCGCTATCGCTTTGCAAATAAATCAACTCGCCCGCATTAAGATTCCATTTTTGTAAGAAATCTTTCGAGACATAAAGCCCGCCTTTTGCGCGCAAAAGCTTGGACGCATAGCTCCAAGGCGAAAATTGCGATTGTGGGTCGCAACCATAGATGAGCAGACAATCATGCGGAATCGCGCTTGTGCTGTGCGGCTCGGGGAAGTTTGCGAGTGCTGTTATTGGCTTTTTTTCGCATGTTTGTGCAAGTGGCGCGCTTTTTTGTGCAAAGAGCTCACGCAAGCTCATGCCCGCATAGCCTTGTTCTTTGGGGAGCAGCTGTGTGTATTCTTCTGGCGGACGCTTTGTGTCTTTGTAGAGGAATGCGGCGGGGTTGTCGAGCGCAAAGGCGATGTCGGCGAGAGTGATTCCATTGTAAGTGTAGGCAGGGAGCAGTGGGACAACGCGCCTATCGAGCGTGGTGAGTGAGCCATATTGTTGCAGCAGCGAAGGCATGGTGCAATCGGTTGTTGAGTCTTGAGGTAGCGAGCTGATTCGGTAATGCCCGCTTTTATTGAAGCCAATCGTGTAGCCCTCGAGTTGGTTGTCCAAATCACATATCAGCGCCACACCAAGCGCATTGCCCTCGGGTGGGAGTAGAATCACATTTGCGCTGTGGCTAAGGAGGGCGAGCAGTTCGGCAATGTATTTGCTTTGTGGGTGGTGGTAGAGGTCGCTGCCCGCGATGATTGTGAGCTGTTGTCCACGCAAAGGCTCGAGGGTTTTTTGCTCCACCTCGCCAAAGGGTGAAGAGAGTGTTGTTTTTTTGTCATCAGATTCCGCGGCGGGTTCAGGGGGCAGTTCGCTTTTGATGAAACGCGCAAGCCATAATAGCGCGGCATATTCATCGCCTACGTTGTAGGTGAGGTATTGCGCGCTTTTGTTTTCGAGGAATTTGTCTTCGAGCGGATGGAAGGCAAAAAAGCTGCTGCCCTTGCGCATCTTGAGTGTGTTATGAACAAGATGGCGCAAAACAGGGACATCATGCGCGATGTTGCAGCCAATGCTAAGAATCACGTTGCTTTGTTTGAGAATCTGTGTGTTCCCCGCATTGCCAGAAGACATGAAGGTTTGCAAAAAACTTTGAAATTCGCGTGCTGTGGGGTTGTAGAGTCGATAGCCCTTTTGTTCTTTGAGTGATTGGAGAATGAATGCTTCTTCATTGGTGATGAAATTCCCAAAGCTAATTGTTTCAGCTTTGTTAAATGCTTCGATTGTCGCAGCCAGCTCGGCTTTGGGCTCGCCAAAGTCGATGTCCCAACCATAGCGCCCCGCGCCGCAAAGTGAGCTATAAATCCAATTGTTCTTGACACGATAGAGTTTGCCTTGTTTGCCCTCATAGCGCAGCGAACAGCCAAGCGGACAATGCGGGCAGTGGCTTTCAATCTTGCTAAGTTCCCATGCGTTGCTTGTGTAGTGGAAATGTTCTTCTGTGAGCGCGCCAACAGGGCAAACAGCGATACACTCGCCGCAATCGCCGCAATCTTTGCCGTTGTTGGTAATCAGCGATTTGCTCAACTTTGTCCATGTGCCAAAGGCGTCTTTGGGCATTGTGTCTTTATAGATTTTGTCGGGCATATCCGCGCCGCGCTTGGTTGTCGAAAGGTTGCTATCACCGATTCTATCTTCGCAAACCGTCACGCAACGTTCACAGACAATGCAAAGATTTGGGTCATAGAGAGCATGCCCAAAACTGCTTTTTTGTTTGAAAGTATCGCGAATGGCATATTCTTGGTGGTCAACGCGCATCATGTGTGAATAGTTTTGTAGTTCGCATTCACCGCTTTTGTTGCAAACGCCACATTCAAGCGGGTGGTTGATGTCATACACACGCATAATCGCCTGCCGCTCGATAGCGATTTCTGGTGAGTTGGTTTGAATGTTCATGCCGTCTTTGACTTTTGCGTTGCATGAATACACACGTTTGCCATCGACTTCAACCATACACAGGCGGCATGCTACCGTAGGTGAACAGCCATTGAGATAGCAGATTGCGGGGATAAATATTCCATTCTTGCGCGCAACATCGAGAATGGATTCTCCTTCTTGGCATTGGATTGTGTGATTGTCAATATGAATTGTCATCATACGTGTTCCTTGAAAGAAGTAATAGAATAAAAAGGGTAGCCACAAAGGGGTTTGGTGGTGTAGAGAATACCCACAAGACCGCTAAAGTTTGCCTGCGAAAATTTTGTACAATGCGGAAACTCTGCAATGGTGAAATGGTATGTTTTGCCTTCCGAAAGTTTAGCGACTTGGGCAAAGAGTGCGCTGCCATCTATACGTTCCTCATGTGTGCATTGTGTGGCATAGAGCCAGATTCCGTCCGAACATGGCAGCGGTGCAAGCGCTTTTGGCGTGCCCACGCGCGGCAATGCGCCAAGAGGCGAAGCAAGGGCGATTTTGATGTCGCAAAGCAGGGCAAGCAGGGCGCAGATGTTCGCGGCTTGCGCATGCAAAAACAAGTCGATTCCGAGTATCAAAAGGCTTTTGGAATCCACAAGCCGCGTAGCAATAGCGGTGCATTCTTCTTCGGAAAAGTTGGATTCAGAGCTCAAATAACCGATGTCAAGATTGCTTAGAATCGGCGCAAGCGGCTTGTTGTGTGCAACAAACAGCGCAGAAACAAGCATGGCGATGACGTATTCTTCGGCAAAGACTTCATAGCTTTGGTTGAGTGGGTGTAAAAAAGTGCAATCATGTTTGCATGGATATGGAAAGGCATGTTGTCCAATGCAAACAAACGAATCGAAAGATTCAAAAGAAGCGGGAGCGACAAATGTCATGATTCTCTCCGCACGACAATCGTCCAATCGACTTCGTTAAACCGCAACGAGTTGAGCAGCGCGCAGCCCTTTTGTTGCACAATATCGGCGCTTTGTTGCACGCTCGAGAAATCGCCAACCTCGAAAAGAAAAATCGCACTCTCGCCGTTTTCTAGTGATTGCACAATCTCGCCCAATCGGTTGCCAAAATCCTTGCCCAAATGGCGCAAATCGTATCGTTTCATGCGTTTCTCCTAGCGGTCGATTTCGCCAAAAATGGCATTGAAGTTTCCGATGATGGTTACTGCATCGGCGAGATAGTGCCCGGGCAAAACTTTTTGGAGAATCGAGGTATGAAAAAAGCTCGGTGTGCGCGCTTTGAGTCGGTAGGGGTAGGGGTCGCCCTCGGAGCGGATAAAGAATCCAAGCTCGCCGCGCGGCGATTCTGTCGCGCAATAGACTTCGCCAACAGGCGGGCGCATACCTTGTGTAACAAGCACGAAATGCTGCATGAGCGAATAATTTTGCGTCATAATCTGTTCTTTTTTGGCTGAAATCAAATCGGGAACTTCGGCGATGATTGTCGAATCGGTGTCGGGATAGAGTGCGATGAGCTGCCGTAAAATGCGCATTGATTCATGCATTTCGCGCATATAGACGATATAGCGTCCATAGCTGTCGCAGCGATTGCTGATTGGAATATCAAATTCTATTTCATCATAGAGTTCATAGGGTTGTGCCTTACGTAAATCCCACTCTATGCCGCTGCCGCGCAACATGACGCCGCTACAACCCCAGCTTTTGGCGTCTTCGGGCGTGATGATTCCGATGTCTTCGAGGCGAATGCGCCAGATTCTGTTTTCGTTCAAGAGCCCCTCGAGTAGACTAATGGATTCGGGTAGTTCATCGAGAAATTTGCCGAGTTTGGCAAGCCAACCTTCGGGCAAATCGAGTGGTACGCCGCCTATGCGAATGCTCGAGTGTGTGAGGCGCGCTCCACAATAATCCTCGATGAGGTCAATGCCATATTCACGTGCCCGAAAACAATAGAGCATGACGCTCATTGCGCCGACATCGAGCGCATGTGTTGCAAGCCAGAATAGATGTGAGATGATGCGGTTGAGCTCGACAAGTAGCATGCGGATAATCTTTGCGCGGCGCGGAATCTCGATTCCAAGAAGCTTCTCGACACTCAATGCGAACGCATGGTTGTTGCAAGTCGCGGCGATATAGTCCATTCTGTCGGTTGTTGGCGTAAATTCATTATAAATCATGTTCTCTGCCATTTTTTCCATGCCGCGGTGCAAATAGCCGATGTCGGGTGTCGCCTTGATGATTTTTTCGCCATCGAGCTCGAGAATGAGCCGAAGCTGCCCATGCGCGCTTGGGTGCTGCGGTCCGAAGTTGATAATCATGTTGTTATCAACGCGCTCAAAATGGAGATTTTCATAATAGGGTTTGAGTTTGGTGGGTGTTTGCATTAACGTTTCTCCTCAAGCGTCTTGGCGCGCTCGGGGCTGAATCTGTCCACAAGCGGCACGCCCGATTCTTCTTGATAATGAATGCCTGTTTTGGGTGTGTTGTCATCGACAGGCGCGCCATAAGCGACTTCATGGTCGAGCCGCCCAAAACGTGTGCTGTCATAGCGGTCAATATGTGCAGGGTCACGTTGTTCTGCGCCGATAATCTCGCGATATTCCTTGCCAAAGATTTTGTCCACCTCATACCATTGTGCGGCTTCGTCGCCTTGCAAAGGATAATCTTTGCGCAATGGGTGTCCTTGCCAATCATGTGGCATGAGCAGCCGTTTGAGATAGGGGTGATTGCTCACGACAATGCCGAACATGTCGTACATTTCGCGCTCGCTCCAATTCGCCGAGCCAAAGAGGCTGCAAACGCTCAAAATCTCTTGTCCAAATGGCAAGAAACAACGTACGCGCACGCGTGTTTTGCGCGTGTAGCATAGCAGCTGATAGAAGAGCTCAAAGCCTCCTTTTTGCACGAGATAGTCCATTGCGCTCATTTCGCTTAACGTTTCGTATCCGCGTGCATGCAGCAATTGCAAGGCTTGGAGATTGTGTTCTGGTGCAATCCAAATGACTAAATCGGTGCGTTCGATGTAGGATTGCAAGATGGGAATGCCTGCTAACGCGGCGATGTCGTCTGCAAAGCTGCTATCGTCTGGGATTGGTTCGTGTGGAATGCTTGCTGGCTTCCAAAAGGGCGGGGTGTAATAAGCTTGTTTTTGTTGGTTTGTGCTGCCAAATTTGGTGGCATTTTGGTCGAATGTGGACATCTTAAAGAATCCTTTTTGCTGGACGTTTCATTGAGGCGCTGTTGCGGCGAATTTTTTGTTGCAAGAGCATGACAGCGTATTGCAAAGTTTCTGGGCGCGGTGCGCAACCGGGCAGATAGATGTCGACGGGAATGATTCTGTCGCAACCTTGCACGGTGGCATAGGTGTTGAACATGCCGCCTGTGTTCGCACAACTGCCCATCGAAATCACCCATTTAGGTTCGCTCATCTGGTCATAGAGTCTGCGGAGGAACTCGGCATGTTTTTTGGTGATTGTACCCGAGACAATCATCAAATCGCTTTGACGAGGCGAAGCGCGAAAGATGACGCCAAAGCGGTCGAAGTCATAGCGCCCCGCGCCCGTTGCCATCATTTCAATCGCACAACATGCATGCCCGTATGTCATAGGCCAAAGCGAATTGCTTCGTCCCCAATTCACGATATGGTCAATCGTTGTGAGCAAAACGGGTAAGCCACCGCTTTTTGCCCAATTCACTGGATGCGTTGCCATTCTAGCGCTCCTTTTTTCCATTCATAGATAAAGCCAATCGCGAGAATTCCGATAAAAAAGAGCATGCCAACAAAGCCAAGCACTCCCAATGGTTTGAGGTCAAGCGCCCATGGGAACATAAAGAGAATCTCGACATCAAAGAGGATAAAAAGCAGCGCAACGATAAAGTAACGTGCGCTGATTTTGTTGGATTGTTTGTTGGGCAGGGGTCCGCATTCGTATTGTGCAAGCTTGAGCTTTTCTTCACTCTTGCGAGCAAGCCGATTGCCCACAAGCCGCGACAAAGACGACACGATAACAAAGGCGACGATAGAAAAAATAAACAGAAAAAAGACACCGAAATAGGGGTGTGCGAAGTCTGAATGACTCATCAAATTCTCCTTTTTAAGGCACAGAATTTACGATTGCGCATTTTGCCGCTTTTTTATGTTTTGAACATATCAAATCAAAAACATTTTGCTAACGAACATGATAAGAAAAATTTTTTTAAAAACAGCTTCAAAATTGCAAATCGAAACATTGCAGCTATGGTATGAGCTGCGAAGGAAGCTCGAGTGTGCGCTCGAGAATATTGCCTGGTGCTTGAATCACATCTTGTGCTGTATCTTGCAAGACACTTAAGCCAAATTTTGGTTTTTGGAGTGTGCCGGTTACGTGGATATGCGTTGTGAATGAGCCATCATCGCCCATAATGACAAAATTGACAATCGGAATGCTGCTAAGAACCGTTCCTAATGCTTTGAAAGTCGAAAGCGTGAGATTGAGGTCGAGTCGATTGGAATCCAATGCGATTCTGCCGTTGCCCACAATGTCGAGAGAATTGCCATTGAGCTCTATTTTGCGCACAAGCAGTGAATCGCCATTGAGTTCGACATCGAGCGAGCCATTCTCGACTTTGTAGCCATCTTGGTCAAAATCTGGTGTTTTGAACATCAGAAGAGAAGGGATTGTGTCGATGAATGCAATCATATTTTGCAAGCCAACAAGGTCTTTGACCGTGCCCTTGAGAATATTGAGATTTGCCTTAAAAATCTCTTGTTGGTATTCAGCAAGGAGCGTATAGACGCCACCGTCAAAGGCGTTTGTGGCAAGTAATGCGTTGAGAATTTTGTCCGTGAGTCGTGTGCCAAGAATCGAGAGCAATGTGCCGTTATATTGGATATTGAAAACACTATTGCCGTTTGTGATTTTTCCTGTGAGATTCCCCTTTTTGTCTTGATTCAAAGAGAGTGTTTGGGCAAGAATCTTGCGACCCTTGATGTCGAGCGTGAGATTTTCGCCTTGCAATGCGACAGCACTTGTCTTGCCCGAAGAGCCTTGTGAGGTTGCATTTGATGAGATGGCAACCTCGAGATTGCGTAGCGACACATTGACGACATCATTTGTCGAATCTAGCGCAATCTCGCCTCCGCCATTGCGTAGGCTCACATTGTCTGCGTGGATATTCCCAAAAAGCGTGAGTGGTTTTAGCGCGCTGCCGCTTTTTGTGCGCAATGGCAGATTGTGGTCATGGAGTAGGAGTTCGAGTTCGATATTTTCAGAATCATGCAGTCGTAATTGTGCATTTCCGCTTGCGGCATAGTCGCGAATAAGCGAGGAATAGGCGGCAAGTTGGTCGAGATTGTGTAGCGAGATAGTCGATGTTTCGCCCAAATCGAGCTCGATTTGCAATGTTGGCAACGAAAGCAGCATTGAATCACCCGAAAAATCCCCGAGAATTGCCAATGTGGAGTCATATAACACAAACACACCAGAATCGGGCTTTATGGCAAGATTTTCGAGATATGCGCTGCCAAGCAATGTCTTTGCGTTCGTGTCAATCAGAAGCGAGAGCCGCCCATCTGATTGCAACGTTTGTGTCGTACCAAAAGCAAGATTCTCGAATGCGACAATGCCATTTTTGAGCCATACATCGGCGTCATGAACGAGAATTTCTTGACCGCCGAGTAGCAGGATTGAATCCTTACTGGTAAAATGTCCCATCACTTTCATTTCGCCCGTGCCCAAAGGAATCTCGAGACTCACATTTGCATCAACCTTGCCGCTTTTTTGCGTAAGTGGAATGTGGATATGGAAAGCGTGGAGAATCTTATGAATCTTCTCATTAAGAGGAGTGTTTGCAAGAATCTGCACAATCAGTTTGGGCTTGTTCCAAATATCTTGTAGTGTAACATTGCTCCCATCGAGTGGAATTTTGTCATAGCTTAGATGAATGAATTGTGCTTGTGCAAAGCCTTTGTGGTAGAGAATATTTGCTTGCTCAAAGACAAGCGGATTGAGTGAATCTTCGTAAATGAGGCTGCCATCTTTGATGTGGAATTCGACAAATAGATTGTCTTGCAAATCTTGCTTGAGTGTGTCAAGCTTGCCTTGTATCGAGAGTTTAGAAAGTGAGAAATCACCATGGATTCTATGCAGCCAGAGCGTGGCTGTGTCGTTGTTTGCAATTTTCACAAAAGGCTCGAGAGAGACAAAATTCTCGCTGTATGCTTGAAGCGAGAAATGGCGAAAATCGCTTGTGAGGTTTGCATAGATTGTGATGTTTTCATCGAGGCTTAGGATAGAATCAACCGAGATTTGTTGCTTATTGAGGTCATAGTGAATGAGTCCCATAAGGCTTGTGTTGTGAGGCGTGTAGGTGAATTCGGCGATATGAATCTGCAAGCTGTCGATATTGACGTCGTCATAGAGATGAATCCGCAAACGCCAATGGGGGAAATCAACGCTGATGATGTCGTTTTGAAGCAAAAGGGAGCCTTTGAAATCATCATAGACAATCTGCTGTACAGAAACGATTCCAATCAGATTACGCAATATTTTGATATTTTTGATAGTGCGTAAGGCAAAGCGCAAGTTGTCTTGCAGTGAATCGTCATCACTAGCACTCTTTGTGGATTGTCTAATCGTGATTGTTTCAATGCGCAGGTTGAGTTTTTTGTCTAAAATGAGATAGAATCCCTCGATTGCAAAGCTGCCAAATTCGAGCTTGGCGATAGAGATTCCGCGATTGAGGAAATGATAAACACCGAAAATGAGGAGTAGAATGACGGAAAAAAAGATAAAAATATTAAATAGGGGTTTGGATTTCATCTTTGCTCTTTTGATTATTTTGTCGTGCTATCTTGCATCGCCCGTTGTGAGCTCTCGTGTGCTCTATTTGCCAAAAGGCGGAGTATTCGATATTATAGCACATTTAGAGAAAAGCAATTTTGAAATCAGCCGCATCGATGCACTCTTCATTCGCCTCTTGGGCTATCCACAAAGTGGCTGGATTGATATGGGCTTTCCTGTTCTGTCTCGTGGCGATTTTTTCTATCGGCTCACAAAAGCAAAAGCGGTGATTCAGCAGGCTATGCTCATTCCCGGCGAGACATTTTATTTCTTTGCACGCACGCTTGCGACCGATTTTTCTCTTGATGTCGCGGCAATCGAAGAAGCATACAACAAATATGCTCCATATACCGATGGCGTGATTTTTGCGGATACTTACAATATCCCGCTAGGAATCAGTGCCGAGAATCTGATGCGTTATCTGATTTCATCATCTATGGAGCGGCACAAAGCGCTTTCTAACAAGATTTTGGGGCAATATGATGAAGCGCAATGGTTTAAATATATCACGATTGCATCGATTATCCAAAAAGAGGCAGCAAATGCTTATGAAATGCCACTCATTTCTGCCGTTATCTATAATCGACTGCGCAAAAAAATGCCCTTGCAGATGGACGGCAGCCTGAATTATGGCAAGTATTCTCATACTGCTGTTACATCTGCGCGGATTCGTAACGATTCTACACCTTATAACACGTATCGTTTCAAAGGAATCCCGCCAAATCCTATCGGAAGTGTGAGTTTTGATGCTATCAAAGCAGCGATTTCGCCTGCTGATGTCGATTATTTGTTTTTCGTCAAAAACCCACAGGGCACGCATACGTTCAGCAAAGATTATCAAGAGCACTTAAAAAATATTCGCTAAGGATTTTTTTTTAAGCTTTTTTAAAGTAGAGTTACTCGAAACTTCATAGATAAAGTGTTGCAAAAAACCAAAAAAGGAGCAAGTATGGCAGGACAAAAAATATGCGTTGTAGGCGCAGGACGCGTGGGTGCAACGCTCATTCAGAATCTCGCAAATCGCAACATGTGCAGCGAAATTCTTGTTCGCGATAACAACGAGGGCGTGGCGCAAGGAATGTGCCTCGACATCATGCAAAGCGCGTATATTGCGGGAAGTACGACAACGATTCGGGTACTCAAAGACAATACCGAGTTGCAAGATTGCGCTGCGCTGTTCTTTTGTGCGGGTTCACCGCGCCTCCCTGGAATGACACGTTCGGATTTGCTGCTTGCCAATGCACGTGTTGTGAGCGAGGTTTTTAGCGAATTTAAACCTTATCTCAAAAAGACGATTGTCGTCATGGTAACCAATCCGCTCGATGCAATGCTCTATCTGACACGTAAGATTCTCGATGTACCACGTGAACAAGTGCTCGGTATGGCTGGTGTGCTCGATAGCGCGAGAATGGCACATTATATCCGTGAGAAGCTTCAGATGACAGCAAGCGAGATTATCGCGCCCGTCATTGGCAGCCATGGAGATTTGATGGTGCCGCTCGGACGCTTTGCGACAGTAGGCGGGATTCCGCTCCCTGACCTCGTTACAAGCGATGTGATTGCCGATATTGAAAATCGCACACGCAATGGTGGCGCCGAGATTGTGGGCTATCTCAAGAATGGCTCGGCGTTCTATGCTCCCGCACGCGCTGCTGCTGTGATGGCAGAAGCGATATTGAAAGACAGAGGCGATATACTCTGTGCTTCTGTCTTGCTCGAGGGTGAGTATGGTTTTGACGATGTCTGCATTGGTGTGCCGATTGTTTTGGGTGCGAGCGGTTGCCGCAAAATCCTGAATTACAAACTCAATGACACAGAAAAGGCGGCGTTTGAACAATCTGTTGCATCGGTTGCGGAGCTCATCACAATCCTCAAAAATGAGCAAGTCGTCTAAGGGCTCAACCCAAAAATTCTGCGGAGTTTTTGGGCTGATTCCGCATATTTGGAATTGGATTTGAATTATTCTTTAAGGAAAACAAATGGCAAAAATGACAGGACCTGAAAATATCCCCGTTTGGATTGACAGCAACCGTTGCAAAGCCTGCGACCTTTGCGTTTCACTCTGTCCTAGTGGTACTCTTGCGATGCAGCTTGGAGCGGAATTTGTGCTAGGCAAAATCGCGCGTGTAATGGAGCCGCAACGATGTATTGGTTGTTATGAATGTGAATTGCATTGCCCAGATTTTGCGATTCATGTCGCTGAACGTTCGGATTTTAAATTTGCAAAACTCACGCCCGAATCAAAAGAGCGGGCGCAACAAATCAAAGCCAATCGCTTTATGGCATTGTAGGAGAAAATATGAGAGAAGAAATTGCAAACGGCAATGAATTAGTCGCATTAGCCGCAATCGAAACGGGTTGTCAGTTTTTTGGCGGGTATCCGATTACGCCATCAAGTGAGATTGCACATGAAATGAGCGTTTTGCTGCCCAAAAATGGTGGAACATTTATCCAAATGGAAGACGAGATTAGCGGAATCTGTGTTGCGCTTGGTGCGTCTATGACAGGCAAAAAGTCGATGACTGCAAGCTCTGGTCCTGGAATCTCGCTCAAATCAGAACAGATTGGGCTAGGTTTTATGGCAGAAGTGCCGCTTGTGATTGTGAATGTGATGCGAGGTGGTCCTTCGACTGGGTTGCCAACTCGTGTTGCACAGGGCGATATTTTGCAGGCAGCAAACCCCACGCATGGCGATTTTCAATCGATTGCGCTCTGTCCTGGTAGTCTTGAAGAAGCCTATCTCGAGACCGTGCGTGCATTCAACCTCGCCGAGGAGTTTATGACACCTGTGTTTTTATTGCTCGATGAGACACTTGGGCACATGTATGGCAAGGCGACAATTCCTGATTTGGAAGAAATACGAGCCATTTCAAAGCGACGTCGCGTTTTTGAAGGCGACCCAAAAGACTATCAACCCTATGAACGCGAACAAGGTGAGGCGGCGATTCTCAACCCGTTCTTCAAAGGCTATCGCTATCACATTACAGGGCTCTGCCATGGTCCACGTGGCTTCCCAACAGAAGATGCCGAACTTGCACAGAATCTGATTGATAGATTGTTTAGCAAGATTCTCAATCATCGTGAGCGAATCGAAAAATACGAAGAATATCTCTGCGAAGATGCCGATAAAATCGTAATTGCGTATGGTTCGACATCACGTAGTGCAAAAGAAGCAATCGACAAATTGCGTGCCGAAGGCGAACGTGTTGGGCTCTTTCGCCCCATCACACTTTGGCCTTCACCTGAACAACGTTTGTTTGAAATTGGCAAACAACATGACAAAATCCTTGTTGCCGAGCTCAACAAAGGACAATATCGCAAGGAAGTTGAGCGCGTCATGAGACGCAAAGTGCAGTTTTTGGGCAAAGTCAATGGTCGTCCGCTTTCTCCGGGCGAACTCGTTCAAGCAATAAAGGAGCTATAAATGGCATTCGATTATGACAAATACCTTCGGGTTGATAAAATCCCCACTCTTTGGTGTTGGGGTTGTGGCGATGGCGTGATTCTTAAAAGCGTCATTCGCGCGATTGAGGCAATGGGCTGGGATATGGAGCATGATGTCTGCGTTGTGAGCGGGATTGGTTGTAGCGGGCGGTTCTCGTCTTATATCAATTGCAACACCGTGCATACCACACATGGGCGAGCGCTTGCGTATGCCACTGGAATCAAGCTTGCTAATCCTGACAAAAAAGTCATCGTTGTTGGTGGCGATGGCGATGGATTCGCAATTGGAGGCAACCATACAATCCATGCATGCCGCCGCAATATTGATTTGAATTATATTTTGGTCAACAATTTCATCTATGGGCTCACAAATTCGCAGACATCGCCCACAACACCAAAAGGAATGTGGACAGTGACAGCGCAACATGGCAATATTGACCCCGAGTTTGACACATGCCGCATCACCGAGGCAGCGGGCGCAACATTCATTGCGCGCGAGAGTGTGCTCGACCCCAAAAAGCTTGAAAAAACATTGATTGAGGGGTTTTCGCATGAGGGCTTTAGCTTTTTTGATGTTTTCAGCAATTGCCATATTAACCTCGGACGCAAAAACAAAATGGGCGAGGCTGTTGAAACGCTCAAATGGCTTGAAAGTCGTATTGTGTCTAAGAGCAAATATGATGCACTTAGTGAGGAAGAAAAGAAAGGCAAATTTCCAACAGGAATCTTAAAGCATGATACCACACAGCAAGAATACTGCAAGGCGTATGCGCAGGTGATTGCTAAATATCAACAAGGAAAACGCGCATGAGAGTACAACTTCGTTTTACAGGTGTTGGTGGACAAGGAGTTTTGCTCGCAGGAGAGATTCTTGCTGAAGCAAATATTCGCAATAAGGGCTATGGAATCAAGGCTTCAACGTATACATCACAAGTTCGTGGCGGACCCACAAAGGTTGATATTCTACTCGATGATAAGGAGATTCTTTACCCTTATGCTGCCGAAGGAGAGATTGATTTCATGCTCTCCACAGCAGATGTGAGTTATCAGCAGTTCAAGAGTGGTATCAAGAAAGGCGGAATCGTGGTTGTCGAACCCAACCTCGTGCGCCCCACGAGAGACGATACGCAACATTATCGGATTTATAGTATTCCGATTATCACGATTGCTAAAGAAGAAGTTGGCAATGTTGTGACTCAATCAGTCGTTGCGCTCGCCGTAACCGTTACGCTCACGCAGTGTGTTGACCGCGATGTTGTATTTAATACGATGATTCAAAAAGTCCCCGCTAAAGTCGCTGATGTCAATAAACGTGCATTTGAGCTTGGCGAAAAATATGCAAATGAGGCTTTGCGCAAGGGTTGCTAGCCGATGATTCTCGTTGCCTCGAGTAATGCGCACAAAATTGCCGAGATTGCCGCTTTGCTGCCCGAACACGAGGTGCTGCCCTATACCGAGTTTCTCGCCCCCATCGAAATCCTCGAAGATGGCGATACATTCGCTGCAAACGCACAGAAAAAGGCACAGGGCATTTTTGCTGCTCTGCCTCAAACGCTTGCGTCATCATGTCTTGTGCTTGCTGATGATAGTGGGCTTTGTGTGCGTGCGCTCGGTGGTGCTCCGGGTGTGCGGAGTGCGCGCTATGCTGGGGTAAATGCTGACATCGACAACGCAAACAACGCAAAGCTTGTTGCCGAGCTCCAAAAGCTCGGAATCTCGCGCTCGAGCGCCTATTTTGAATGTGCAATTGCACTCTGTGGTTTTGCAAAGGATTCCCATACAATACGTTGTGCCATAACTTCTGGTGTTGTCGAAGGAGAGGTAGGCATCGAAATGCGCGGTAGCAACGGCTTTGGATATGATTGTTTATTTATCCCCTCTGGGTTTGAGCGCACCTTTGCGCAAATGCAATCAAGCGAGAAAAATGCCTTATCTCATCGCTTTAGGGCGCTACAAAACCTCCGTGAACTCCTGCAAAAAATGGATTTTCAATATTAATCTTTATCATAACACTTAAATTTATAAAACTTTAATCTTTTATGCGCTACAATGCAAGACTTATTATTGTTAAAAAGGAGAAGGATATGGCAATTATTGTTGGCTTTCCACGCATTGGCGCACAAAGAGAGCTTAAAAGGGCGCTTGAGAGCTATTGGGGGGGCAAAACTTCAGTCGAGGAATTGCGAGCTGTGGCAAAAGACCTGCGCGCAACGCATTGGAATCATCAAAAAAATCTTGAATATGTTTGTGTGAATGATTTTAGCTTTTATGACAATATGTTAGATATGAGTATTGCACTCGGAGCGATTCCAAAACGTTTTCGTGCACTCGAACTTTCAGGGCTAGAGCTCACTTTTGCAATGGCACGTGGCGCAAAGGGTGTGGCAGCACAAGAAATGACCAAATGGTTCAACACCAACTATCACTATGTCGTTCCCGAGCTCGAGCTTGGAATCGTACATCAAGTCCATGCGAGTCCAATCAAAGAGCAATACAATGAGGCAAAACAGCTTGGCTACAAGCCCAAAATCTCGCTCATTGGGATTTTTACCTATCTTGCGCTTAGCAAGTTTGTCGATTCAAGCTCGTTTGAAGAACATTACCATGCGATTAAAAAAGCCTATATTGCATTACTCAAAGACATTGCAACGCTTGAGCCTGACGCAAAAGACATCGTGATTCAATGTGATGAGCCCATTTTTGTGCGTGGGCACGATTCACGATTCTATCATCTCATCGAGCCTTTCTATAACGAAATCAAGGCGCTAGGATTCACACTCTTTATCAGCAGCTATTTTGAAGAATGCAGTGAAGCGCTTGAGATTCTCGCGAAGACATCAATCGATGGTGTGATTGTCGATTTAGTCTATGGCAGCACAAAAGGGCTTGAGCATTTCAAGGGAAGCAAGAAAAAAATCTTTGCTGGGCTTGTCGATGGGCGCAATATTTGGGTAACGCCTCTTTCTAAACGGCTCGAGATTGCCAAGCGGCTTCAGGAGCAGCTTCCAAGCGAACAGATTAGCATTAGCTCGTCTTGCTCGCTTTTGCATGTCCCCTATACCAAAGCAAACGAGGATAAGCTGCCCGCGCAGCTCCATGCGCATATCGCATTTGCGATTGAAAAGATTGATGAGATTCTCTTGCTCGAATCTGCCTTCAAGGGCTCACCAAGCAATGCCTCTGCATGGGCAGAGAATGAGCGCATTAGCATTGAACGAAGCAGCGCTGCACAGAGTTTTAGCCTGCCAAATGTCGCCAACAAACGTTCCAAGCCATACTCTGAACGAATTGCGATTCAGCACAAGCTACTCAACCTCCCGCCATTGCCCACAACGACAATCGGTTCGTTCCCGCAGAATCCCGAGTTGCGCAATCTCCGCCGCGATTTCAAAAAGGGCGTGATTAGCGAACAAGCCTATAATGAGGGAATCAAAGATTATATCCGCGATTGTGTCAAGCTTCAAGAAGAGGTGGGGCTCGATGTTTTGGTACATGGTGAACCCGAGCGCAATGACATGGTCGAATATTTTGGCGAACAAATGGAGGGCTTTGCATTTAGCCAAAATGCGTGGGTACAGAGCTATGGTAGTCGTTGCGTCAAGCCGCCGATTATCTATGGCAATGTGAATCGTGCAAAGGCAATGACGGTGGAATGGATTACCTTTGCGCAAAGCCTCACTAAAAAGCCAATGAAGGGCATGCTCACAGGTCCTGTGACGATTCTAAACTGGAGCTTTGTACGTGATGATATTCCGCGCAAGCTCGTGTGCATGCAGATTGCGCATGAGATTGCCAAAGAAATCGATGATTTGCAAAATGCGGGCGTGAAGATTATCCAAGTCGATGAAGCAGCCTTTAAAGAGGGCTATCCGTTGCGCCGCGAAAAAATCGCTGATTATGAGCAATGGGCGGGCGAAGCTTTCCGCATTGCAACCGCAGCTGCGTTGCCCGAAACGCAGATTCATACGCATATGTGTTATAGCGATTTCAACGACATCATGGACAGCATTCAATCGCTCGATGCTGATGTGATTAGTATCGAGTGCGCACGCAGTGGCAACGAGCTTCTGAAGGCATTCCAAAAAGTTGGCTACAAACATGAGGTGGGTCCAGGCGTGTATGACATTCACTCGCCACAAATCCCAACCACAGACCATATCAAGCGACAGATTCAAGCGTTTTTGGAAGTTTTGCCCAAAGAGCAGCTGTGGATTAACCCCGATTGTGGACTCAAGACGCGCAAAGATGCCGAGGTGCGCCCAAGCCTCAAAAATATGGTCGATGCTGTGCAGGCATTGCGCTAGGAGGGGGCAATGCAACAAGGAGATTTTAGCAACGTTGCCAAGCATTACCACAATCGCCCTGCTTACAGCGCGATTCTGCTCGAAAAGCTCATTGCTTGTATCAACGATTCGGCAAAGCCACGCAACGCGTTGCAGGTTGTTGAGGTCGGTGCGGGGACGGGCAAGCTCACCAAAATGCTCGCGAACTTCGGTTTGCGCACTCTTGCTGTCGAGCCCAACGATAATATGCGCGAAGAAGGTATCAAATATACGCAAAACACATCGATACAATGGCAAAAAGGCAGCGGTGAGCAAACGGGCGTGCAGAGCGATTTTGCCGATTGGGTGATTATGGCAAGCAGCTTCCATTGGACAGACCCAAGCAAGTCGTTGCCCGAATTTGCGCGGATTCTCAAAGACGGCGGCTATTTTACAGCGATTTGGAATCCGCGCAATCTCGTCTCTGGCTCGGTGTTTGCCGAGATTGAGGACGAGATTAAGCGCATTGTCCCCGAGCTTAGTCGCGTGAGCAGCGGCAGCCAAAATACGAAAAATTGGAATGAGGTGCTCATTTCCACAGGGGATTTTCAGGATTGCATTTTTATGGAATGCGATTACATCGAGATGATGGACAAAAGCCGCTATATGGGCGCGTGGCACTCGGTGAATGACATTCAAGCCCAAGCGGGCGAGGCGCGCTGGCAGCAGATACTTGCAATGATTGAAAGCAAGATTGCGGATATGCAGATTGTCGAGATTCCGTATAAAATCCGCGCGTGGAGCGTGCGGAAGGTCAAGCGATGAATGCGGCGCTGCGCCCCTCCGTCCTCTGGCTCACCGGGCTAAGTGGTGCGGGCAAAAGCACAACAGCAA
>CAMWUR010000029.1 GCA_947177485.1 uncultured Helicobacter sp. | reverse complement strand
TGCACGAGGTTTAGCTCGCTAGCGGCAAAAAGTTGCGACACAAAAAGTAGGGTTGCCCCCCCCCCCAATTATTGTCGAATATTTCATATTCTCTCCTTTGTGGTGTAGAAATTTTATAGCGATTCTAGCCATTGTTGCTTGAAATTTCATTGAATCTTTAGCGCAAATGTGGAATATTTTTTGCTTGTGTATAGAAAAACAAAAAGGAGCATGGGAGATGATAAACAAAACTAATGTAATAAATAATGTTGTAATACAAACCATAGATAAAAATGGTAAAATATCTAAAGATTCTGCAAATACTGATTTTGCTGCTAATTTGCAGGCGGCGCTCACAGCAGAATCTGATGAATCGCGTGTTGAAAGCTATCGGCAATCGTTGGTGGAACGTTTTGGGAATGTGAGGATTCAGAGCGTTGGCAACGACCAATCGAGCATGGACGAGCTCGGAATGGGGACGATTGGAAGTGGGAATATCGTGATTGCGCCCAATATCCTTGAGCAAATGGCGAATGACCCGCAAAAGGCGGCATTTTACGAAAAAGCTATCGCGCATCATTTCGACCACCTGCCCATTTTGCGCGCCGAGATGGCGGCGATGAACCACAGAATCACATCTTGTGGCGTTGTGATTCACCCAAATGGCGAGGTAACGTATTATGTGAGCGGCGAGGAAACGCCCGAATATAAGGCGAAGGTTGAAGCGGAAAATAAGGCAAAACAAGAACGCAAGGTGGCGCAACAAAAAGAAGCCGAGGAAGCCGCGCAAGAAATGTTTGCAAAACAAATGCAGATGTTAGAAATGGGCTACCAACAAAAGGCAAAAGAGCTTGCAAGTGAACGCGCGACTTTTGCGCAGAATATGGGCTTTGCAACGCAAGTCGATTCGCTGATTGCTGCCTATCAAGCGCAGGCGCAAAACCTAAGTTTGTATTAGAAGGAGAGATGATGAGACTTGATTCTGTTCATCAATATGCGATGTTTCATGGCGCGAAAAAAGAAGCAAAAAATTTGGCAGATTCTGCTGATTTTGCCCATATTGACTTTGCAGTGAGCTTGCAAGAAATGACAAGTCAAAACGTGGAATCGTATCAGCAATATTTACGTGGAAAATATGGCAATGTACGTTTTGAAAGTGTTGGAAAAGATAGGGAGAGTCTCGAAAATATTGGCAAATCGATGAGCGGAAACGATGTCGTGATTGCACCAAATATTGTTGAACAAATGGCAAATGACCCGCAAAAAGCGACGTATTATGAACGTAAAATTGATGCGTTTTTTGAGTCGATTCCTATGCAAAATGCGTATTTTGCTGCGCGAGGGCTTGTGAATGAGCCCGCTGGCGTCGTGGTGCATGACGATGGCAGCGTTACCTACATCGGCGGTTGCAGCGATTCTCCCGAGCGCGTTGCGCAGGTTGAGCGCGAAAATAGGGCGAAGCAAGAGAGAAAAGAGGCTTTGTGGCGCGAGAACGAGGAAGCCGCACAAGAAATGCTTGCAAAGCAAATACATGAGGCACAGATGAGCGAGAAGCAAAGAGCGATGTTGGATTTTCTTTCGAATCGTGCGCATATTGTGTATGTTGGGGCGAAAGAAAATGCTACAATTGCGGCTTATAGATTGTGATAAAAAGGAGCGAAGATGACAGAATATTTTGAGTTGAATGTGTTGCAAAACATGCAACAGACGAGGCAGCAACAAAAACAGCAAAACAATAATGACGTGTCTTTTGGTGAGTTTTTGACAAACGCTCTTGAGCCAACGCAAGAAAGCGATGTCGGTTTTAAAGAAATTTGGCAATCACATTTTCCAAATGCGTATTATCATGTCATGGACGCCTCGAAGATTCCGCAGGAACATTGGCAGCGCAATGATTATCCGTTCGAGAAGTTTTTTGCGCCACAAATTGATGATTCCGTTTTAAGTTGGCAACCTAGTGGAATCGAGCCACAAATGGGCGATGCGTCTGTACAGGCAAGAATGGAATCGATTTTAGGACAAAACGCAATTGTTGTGCCCAAAGAATTAGAGGAAAAACTTAAAAACAATCCGCAGCTTGCGCAGGAAATGATGCAAAAAATCGAACGTTTGTTTGCACAGCAAGGCTTTGTTTCTACCCCCAACACATCGGCTTTGATTGTGTTTGATGAGAATGGCGATATTGCACGTTTTCGCCTCACGAGTGGCGGGAGATTTAGTGTGAGTTCTGATGAATTTGTGCAGGCAGCAAAGAAGAGGCGCGCCGAACAAGAGCAAGCGCGCAAGAATGCGGAAGAATACGCGAATGAGCAGGCGCTCGCGGAATATTTGGCGAGGCAGCGAAAGTTGGGCTAGGATTCTGTGTTGCATGTGCAATAGAATTGCACATGCGAAGTCTATGCTTGATTTGGTGTTTGCAGCGTGAGCTTAACCTGAATGTCATTAACATATTGACGCATGTTTTCCAACTTGCCTCGCAATTGTTCTTGCTGTGCATTTTTATTTTGTGCCGTTTCCATAGATTGTTGCATGGATTGAAGTGCTTTTTCGAAAGAATCTTTGAGAATATGCTCTGTTATATCAAATAATTTGCTCACAGCTTGTTCGCGGATTTGCGTTGCACGTTGCCTTGCCTCCATAGCGTTTGCTCTTTCTTTCTCAACTCGTTTTTCGTGCGCTTTTTCCGCATTCAAAATTTCCAAAAAACCGATTACGGCTTGAATGAGAGTACCAATTATGGGTATAGCCCTGCCTGCCATTTTTCCTATTGTAACGGGACCAATGCCCTTCATGAGTTCGGGAAAGAGTTGTTTTATCCCTTGCAATCCGAGTTCGATGGCAGGTTTTGCCATTTGCGCAATCTGTTCTGCCCCTGCTGTTTTGAGCTGTGCTAGAATCATATCCATGACTTGCGAATCTTCAATGTCGACTCTATCCAGAGACATAGAAATACCAGAAATATGTGCAATGTCAGTCATAAATTTTCCCATAATCCTTTTAGAATCTTGCAAGATTTCTGAAAATTCACTCTCGAGTCTTTCTTGCACTTTTTGTATTTTGTGATTATAGCATTGTTCCGCCAATTCTTGTTGTCCCAATAGAATAGGGTTGATGAGTTCAGTGTCAAGTGGATACATAGTATTTTCAATAATGCCCTTGCAACGTATGCGCGCATCATCATGTTGTCTTTCAAGAGAATCTATCATGTTCTGCATGCTTTGAAGGCTAGAATCGGATTGTTTGAGCGCCCCTTTGCAATCATTGATGAGATTTGATAATGTAACACAGCATGTATTCAAGACACTAACGATTCCTTTTTCGGCAAAGAGTTCAAGAATCTTGCGTTCGAGTTCGGTAATATTGCTACTCTCTAAGAGTTTATTTTTATTTTCAAGCTTTGCCTTAAGTGCACTTTTTGCATTTACACTTACAACATTTATTATTATATTATTATTGGGGATAATCCTAGAGATATTTTCTTGGATTTTTTGGCGTACATGTTGGATTTTTTCCGAATCAAGCCCAAGTCCCGCTTTGTCATTCAAGACAACCATGAATGGTTTTTTGCTTTCAGTAATGATGTCTTTGATTCTGTCATAGACGGTTTTATCTTCAAAGCCACCATTTGTGTCGAGCACAAAAAGAATGATGTCGCATACCTTGTAATGTTCCATCGTAACTTTTTCATGCTCTTTGGGAGCGTTGAGTCCCGGTGTATCATAAATAATATTGCCCCTAAATTCATAGCGGGCAATCTTGCTTGTTTCGGGTTTGTCGCTCACACCCGCGAGCTCTTCACCAAAAAGCGCATTCAGCAATGTACTCTTTCCTGTATTGTAGATTCCATAGAACATCATTGTGGGTCTGCAATCTTGTAGTTTTTGCTCCACTTCGGTGCAAACTTTGCGCAGTTGCTCCATATCCTTATAGTCTTCTCTTTGAAGTTCAGACTCCAATCCTCGCAATTCTTTGCATATATCTTGCAATTTTTCTTTTTCGATCATGTCTAGCTCCTTTTTTGTTCGTATTCTCTTTTGAGTTTCAAAAGTTCATCTGAGAAAATTGAAATTTCTTTTTCTATTCCCGCAAACTGTTGTTTGAGCGGATTAAAGAAAACATTATCCATTTGATGTGTCGCATTGTCCACATTGGTTTTTGCAAGTTCTTCTAGATTGTTCCTAAAATCACGTAGTGTTTCCTCGAGATTATCACCTACATTGACATGTTCGATGTCTTTACCAGCAAATGACGAATCGAGTTTATCGCCAATAAAGCCACCAAGAATGCTACCAGCAGCAACACCAATTGCGCCACCAATAAGTGTACCAACACCAGGAATTGGAATAAAACTCCCAGCAATTGCGCCAAGAGTACCAAGAGCTACCTGACCATAAGGTTTTTTATTATCAATCTCACGTGTTATTGTGATGTCTCGCACATCATTTACACCAATGCTTTCCATGCTCTTGCAAAAATCTGTGGCGAAATCTCTCATGGTTTTGCTGCATATTTCTGCAATCTTTGTGCGCAATTCCTCATCGATTGCCTTCCGAATCTCTTTGCATTGTTGTCGGTAATTATTCCTATCTATCCTGTGCGCATCAAATTCTTTTGCAATCATACGTGGGACACTATTGCGCAAATCGTGGATAGAATCTTCAAAGTTTCTACGTTGTCTTTCAAGATTATTTTGCACTTTTTCATACTCAAGTCGTGTCTCAGCAAGGCTTTCTTTTGTTAGTTTGTCAGAATCGCCTAAGATGACTTGAATGAGACCGATGAGAGAATTGAGTGGTGATTGATTCTTGAGATTCTGCACCTTTTCTTTCAGTAGTGCATTGAATTGTTTATAGAATTTCTGCAGATTACTGTTTTTGAAAAGTTCCAAATTATTATTTGCTAACCCTTGTTTGGCTGCCTCGACAGAGATAGAAAGAATCTCGTTTTGAACGAGTTTCTGTTGCTCATAGTTTAGCTTCTTATGAAGCCTCTCCAGAGCGTCTCTTTCTTGTTCTTTGCGCACACTTTCGCTCTTGTTCTCAAATAGCTTGATAATTTCGCCATTCTCATCTTCATCTTCTTCTGTTCTATCGGAACGCGTAATGAGAATATGCACGGGTTTTTGCAAGCTCACTAATTCCGAAATTTCGTTTATCTCATTATTTTGCATATAACTCGAACTATTGGTTGGATAGAGCACAAAATCTGCTGCTTCAACATAACGTTTGGCGAGCGCGCCATTTTCTTTTGTTATCGACCCAAGCCCCGGCGTGTCGACCCAAACGAGCCCACCGAGCGCGAAAAGCTGAATCTCGCTTGTGCATTCGGTGATATTTGTGGCAAATTCCGTGATATTTTGCCGCTGTTCTTTGCTGTTGCTGTCATAGACACAAAATTCTACATCTTGATTGGGTAGGCGATTGTTGACAATAAAATTCCCCAACGTACTCTTGCCCGCCTTGACTTTGCCATAGATAAAGACGATAAATTTATCGCGGAATCTTTCCTCAAATGCTTCTTGTTTTGCTTTGTTTTGAAAGCGGTTATTCCAACTTTCGACACCCTCTTTTATGCCATTCAAGAAACCATTAAACATTTCTTTTAGTTCGGGATTCTTCTCTGCCACTTCGGGGACTTTCCATTGCAAGCATTTTTGCCTAAATTGTTCCACGATTTGTTGCAACTCATTGCGCGATTCTTTGCGCATTTCACCCCTGACTTCTAAGTGTTCTATGAAACGATAGAACTCCTCAAACTCTTCACATACTATTTTTTCTGCCATTGTTTTTTCCTATTCCCAACTCTCATGGATTTTTTGCATGTTTTGAATAGATTCTCGAAGTTTGTCTTGCCAACCTCTAAAATCTCGAATCGATTCCACAATATCATTCTTTTTTTCATTGAGTTCAACAATATAACGATTAATATCTCCCATGTTGGAATTATGTTTCTCGTCAAAGTCGCTCGAGCCACCACCTCCAAAAACAGACATGAGACCACCCAATATGCCAACGTTGTCGAGTATCTCCTTCCTTAGCCCACGCATTTTGTCTTTGTTGCGATTAATCTCTTTGATAGCATTATGAATATCGTCAGAACATACTGCTGCAAGCTGTATTTGTTCTTCGATATCTTGGATTCCTTTCTTAAGCTTTTCAATCGCCTTCTTGCATTTTTGGCGAATTTCGGGTTCGAGAATGCGAGCAGTTTGGTCAATTCTGCTATTTTTTCCTATTTCCAAAATCTGACATTGATTTTTAATCCAATTGCGCAATTCTGCAATTCCGCTCTTTCCTTCCAGAATCTTTTTATGTTCACGCAACCCCTTTTGGTAGCTCTTTGGGTTACAAGGGAAAATTTCAAGTTTTTGCCCCAAAACGTCCTTAAGCTGTGCATCGATTCTATCAAGCAGAATCTCGAGTTTCTCATCATCGCTAATGTCATCATTGAGCACAATGCATGTGTTTTCCAAAAAAGCTTCTTCGCGCTTGTTAGCGAGTTTGTGCAAGACCTCGACCTCGTTTGCATGCAGCTCGCCCGTACTCGCCTTATGCACAAATAGCCCAATCTTAAGGTGCTTGATTCCTGCAAGCGCCTTATTATCATCATCTTCGTCTGCATCAAAGCCCGGCGTGTCTGTCCAGCAGATTCCATCGCGCACTTCGCGTTGAATCTCTTTTGTCTCGCGCTTGTCGGCGACCTTGAATGTCGAATCGTCTTTGTCGCCTATCAGGGCGTTGAGCATTGTACTCTTACCATGATTCATGATACCAATCACAACAACATTGCTGAGCGAATCTGCATTTTCCCATGCTTTGTTGTAGGTTTTTGCCTTTTCATTGACTTCCTTGCAAATATCAATATGGAAATCAAGAATACGCTCGTATTCTTTAAGGCAATCATTGTATTGCCGAACATGTTCCCCATGTTGCAAGCATGCCTCATTATATGCGTTAAAAGCTTCCATGTCTGCATTATTGTACCGTTCCTCTGCGCTTAGTTCTGCCATAGTGACTCCTTATCAGAAATCACAGAGAGGCTGTGAATGGGGGAATGCAGGAAAAATGAAATGGGTAAGGGGTCTGGGTTAGTTGTGTTGGGGGGGGGGGATTGTTGTAGCTAATGCGAGGTTTTGCATAATATACTCCTTTATGATTTGTTTTTATGCATGGTACCATAACTATACTTCAAAGAAACTGAAATTTTGCATCAACCCAAAAAGGATGTGGCAAACAAGACGAAGCGCGTATTATGCGCAAAGCGTTTGTGTTGGTTCGCGATAGCGCTAGCAGTCTTATATTGTTTAAATTTGGAATCTGTGGATTAGACCCGAGATCTGTTAATGTAATTACGGAATTTTAGGCACGTTCGCGCTTCAAGCAGCGATTTGAGTGTCCCTAGATTCTGTTGCAATGTCAGAGTCTTGGGACAGCTATTTCAATTCCGCTTGAGTTTTTGGCTTGGAATTAAATGTGCACAATTTTAAAGGAATTTATAAGGTAGAATCTAGCCCTAGCTCCGTCCTCAAAATTTCCCATAACGTTGTGCACGTTTTTTGGATTTTGTGTGCGCAAAATAGGACATTGTGGCGCGAAAATTTGGGTAGGGCACGTATCGTATGTGCAGCATGAGTGTGCATATCCGCACCAAAATGCGCGCAAGTACGCAAAACCCCAGGATTCCACACTCAAATAACTTGCGCAGAATCGGGTTCATGTTGTTAGGGACACACGCAAAAATGCAATTGCAGATTCTGCGCTTGCACAAATGCCTAGATGATATGATTCTGTTGCAAAGCTTCGTGTATAAACTCCACATCAGCGATCCAAAAGTAGTTTTGACTTCACCTATTTTCTTGTTCACTCCTTATTATGCACTCCACATAGAAATTTGGCATTTCTCTAAACTAAAATTACTGATTAAAAGTTCTGATCCTTTTGCTGCTTGTGTTTGTTTATAATTATTCATTCCATATTGCAAAGAATATTCACATATATAGAAATCCCTATAAAGATTTCGTATCAACTAACTATCATCATAAGTGAGTAAAAATTTATATTTTGTGTTTTTGAGATTTTCACAAAACCTTTGATGATTAAAGTCTGTATACAAATCCCCTTTTTTACCATAGAGCCTTGATTTTGTGGCAGAATAATAAGGTGGGTCTAAGAATATAAAAATATCTTTGCCTTCTCCTTGTAGAAGATTCTCATAGCTTTCATTGCTAAAAATAAAATTTTGTAAAATTGTATCCACATTTTTAAGCCTCTCAATAGAGCTTTGTGTAAAGCGAGATTCAAGGGCTTTTTGTGAATATCCTTCACAATCAACTATGCCACTAAAAGTAGTGCGATTCAGCACAAAAATCCACAGCCCTTTGCAAATCACTTAAATTTTCATTTCTTTGACTTAAGAGATTCTCATAAAGTTCTCTGCCATTTTTATAAGAATTTTAATATTTTGAATTTCATTGATTAAGGTTTGATTTTGTGTTTTTAGGATATTCCAAAAACAATACACATCTTGATTGAAGTCATTTGCGAAAAATTGAATTTTTTTTTGCGGTGTAAAAGATTTTGAGCGAGATAAATCCCTACACTTCCACCTCCAAAAAATGGCTCTCTATACTCCTTAAAACTTTGCGGAAAATAAACCTTTAAAATCTTAAATTGCCCTACTTTTGCCGCCGGGATAGCAAAGCGGTGATTTATAGAAACTAGTGTTCATTGTTTATCCAAATAAAGATTTTTGTTTTGCAGGATTGCTTTGTATGAGATTCCTATCCACAATATAGTTTTTTATTAATGCTTCTTTCATTGCATTTCTATTGTTTTCACTTGCTCCCAAATGATAAAAATGCTCAATAATATCATTGTAAAATCCATTCCATAATGTTGTTATGTATTTATTTTCTCTATATTGATTACTATGCCAAGTTGAGAGTATAAACTTTGCTTTTGTACTAGATAGAATCTCATAAAGTTCTTTTTCTTTTATTTCATTCCAAACATTAAAGTAATCACAATGCCTATCAATATAAGGTGGGTCACAATAGATAAAGTCTCCATATTGTGCTTGTTTAAGAATATATGTAAAATCACAAATTCTAAATTCATAGTCATTGTTTTTTATAAGGTTGCTTACCCAATCTATTTGATTAACAATCTTTGTGATGTAGCTTTGAGTAAATCTTGTATTCTTTTTACAATAAGGCACATTAAAGCCGCCTTTTAAATTAAATCTCATAAGTCCATTAAAACAGCTACGATTTAAAAACAAAAAGTCAAAAGAACAAGCAGTTTTATTAAATCTCTCTCTAACTTTTAAGTAATGCTCTTGCCCTTCTTTTTCTAGCGCAGCGCCTTCTTGCCTTAAGTATTCTCTTGCAGATTCTTTATTGATAAAACCTTTTTGGATTGCTCTATAAAAATTGATAATATGCGGGTTATTATCGCTAAAAATAGCTCTTTTGGGTGCGATATTAAAGCCTACAACACCGCTGCCCATAAACGGCTCAAAATAGATTCCTCGATTTTTCCATTCCATTGCGTTCTTAATGGAGCAAACAAGTTTACTTTTAATGCCTTGAATCTTGAGTGGCGGAATCTTAATTTTCATTTCTACCTCTATATGTCAAATACTCTTTGAGCTTTGTTATTTTCTTTATATTTCCTTTGGAGTCTGTAATATTTATTTGCCCATAATTTATCCAATAATCATCAAAAATTTCCTCACCAAGATTTGCAAATATGCCTCCTTCATTTATAATATCATCAATATTTTTGATACTACCTATATTTGCAGTATTGCCACTACCACTAGAATCACTTGCGATTTTATACTTCTCTACAAAAAATAAAGTAAGATTTTGTATCACAGATGGAATCTTTTTTAAATCATTAATTCCATAACGCATAAATTCATTAATCATCACTCTATCATAAATGACACCCAAGCAAAAATGCCCTTGATATTGCTTATAAGGAAATTGAATATTCTTATTAGATTCTCTATTCTTAAAATATTCTCCGTGTGAACCTAGCGTAAAACCATTGCAAAGATTTGGATTAGATTCATTACGATAGGTTGTTTTAATATCAATTGCAAACTTAATTTGAGAATCTTTTTTTGAGACAAAAGATAAATCAGGATAATAATTTTGATGACTAGGTAAAATAACCTCAAAATTATGAGTATTTGCAAAGTCTAAAATGTAGGGAAAAAGATGAATTTCTAGGATTTTAGAAATAACTTTTGTATCATTTGAGAGAGTAAATATTGTTTTATCATTATCAATAAAGCCCTTAATTTTCCATTTAGAGTCTTCGCATATTTTATCTTGTAAGGTATTAAGAAAAATTCTAAATTTTTGCACAAAGTCTTGTTTTTTCATTCTCGTTCCTTTATGGTCAGCAACTCGTGGCTGTGTTTGATATTATTCTGTACTGCCGCGCTCTATATGGTTTTTACAGACACGCATTTCGCCTTGCCCCATAGTATATTGCCATTTAGGCTCTAGGATTCTAAAAATCTTTATATATCTCCCGCACAAATTTGCAGTCATTATAGCTTATAATAAACCTACCCTTGTGATTGTTAAGGCATTGTGCCAAAAGCTCGTGTTTAAAGTCGTAGATTCTCTTAAACATTTGAGAATTCTCCTCCAAAAATAAGGCGGGTCACAGATTGGGAACATTTTGCTGTGCATCTCTCGGTTGATAAGGTCAAAAACGACTGCTGTGTCAATGGATTGCCTATGCCCTCTTTCATGTTCTTCAATCTTGTATAGCACACAATCTATCTATCAGTTTCAAATTCAAACAAACATAGCAGCCCGACAAAGTTTGTTGCGGTGCCGAGTATTGCTACTTTTTCTCCCTCCGTGCCTTTGCTTTTTCGTAACGTTGTCTTTCTTCTTCGGTTTCGGGCACGAGCTGTGGCACAGGGCACGATTTGCCATCTTTGCGCGCAACCATTGTGAAAAAGGCTGTATTGGTATGGAAGCAGTAACGTTCTTGAATATCTTCTGCGACTACTTTGATTCCAATTTCCATTGAGCTCTTGCCAGTATAGTTGACGCTTGCAAAGAAATGCACAAGATTACCCACTTTGATAGGGTGGCGAAAAATCACCTTATCAACAGAAAGCGTAACGGCATAGTTGCCACAATACCGCGCGGCGCATGCATACGCGACTTCGTCAAGAATCTTGAGCAGCTGCCCGCCATGCACATTGCCCGAAAAGTTTGCGAGCGCTGGAGTCATCAACATTGTGATTGTGAGTGTTTTAAAGCTATGGTCATCTATCATCATTATTTCTCCTTTTTTGTATTATAACCAAAATATCAGCATTTGCAACAAAATGGACATAGTTTTTTGCCAAATTTCTGGACAGATTCCAAAATGTTACATAAACAGCATGCGCTTTCGCACTAGGCTTGCAAATTGAGCTGGTGAATACCGAGCATGCGAAATTCGTCATTTTCGTCAACTTCGAGATGTCCATATTCATCATACCCTTCTGGAATAATCTTGCCGTTATCATTTGTCGCATTTGCTACGAGTTCTTCGCTTTCGGCAGTTTCGTCTTCATTTTGTTCCTCTTCTTGTTCCTCGTCTTCATCTTTTTCTTCTTGTTCTTGCTCGCGTTGGTCGTCTGGGTTGACTTCGGCAATTTCTTCAGCTGGGCGTACTTCTTTGATTTTCTGTTCTTCTTGCCGCATAATCTCTTCATTCACCACAGCGGCAAAATCAAGACGTTGCTGCGAGTTTGCCTGTTGCACCGAGTTGGTCTGTGTATTTTGGTTGACATACGTGACTGCGCTAAGTGGTGTGATACTCATCAGTTCTCCTTTTTGACTACAAGAGTCTGGTATTTAGCATATTGCACACATGCTCCGTCTGTCATCTTAACAAACTTGCGTTGCGTCCAATCGACTTCGTAATTCCCTGCTTGGGTTTTTGCAAATCCAACGAGAATCTCTGCTGCTTTTTGTAATATCGGTAATGCGATATTTTTATTAAAAGAGCGCAAAATCATGTGCGAACTTGGAATATCACGAATATGCAGCCAAATATCATTTGCACGTGCGTCATGCAAAAGAGCAATATTTTCTTGTTGGTTTTTTCCAAACGAAATCTTAACTCCACAGACAAAAAAACTTTCATAGTCTTCTTTTTTCTTTTTTCTTTTTTGTGTGTGCTGTTGGGTATAAATCGCAATATCAGCAAGATTTGTTGCAGTGCTCACAAGCGCTTTTTGTCGTTGCAAAAAATCAAGCTTGCTTGCGAGAAACTCGGCTTGGATATGCGTATTTTGTGCACGTTGTGTGAGTTTTTTTGCCTGTGCAAACAGAATCTGTGCGGCATGCGAATAGCTTTGCGCATCTTCTGGGATTTGCAATCTATGCGCCAATCCCGAGAAATCCACAAGCGACAATTCATGTCGTATTGGTGGCTGCAATGTGTGCAGCTGGGCAAGCAAGAGTTTGGCATGGGCTTGGAGCTCGGCGGCTTTGGCTGCAAGCTCTTTTGAATCTTGCAATGTGTCTATCAAATCTTGGACTTTTGCTATTTTTTTGTCCATCTGTGCCATCGCGTTGTTTTGCGCATTACACAGCTGTTGTTGCGTGATTTGCGCATAGTTGTATTGCAAAAATTCCATAAATTCCATATTGGGCAATGGCGATTCGCGCAATGCCTGTGTGGGCTGGGGCAGCGGTGCGAGCGGCGCTCCGATTTTCACAGGGCGGCATGAATGTTTGATATGCCGCAGGGCGTCTATGACGAGATTGTCGCGCAATAGAATCGCATTGGTGTTGCGTCCTGTGCATTCAAATTGCAAGGTATAGCGCGCATGTTTATAGCTGCCTTTTTGCGACAAATGAAGTCGCAAAATGCGATTCTGCCCATCGCCTTCGATTTTCTCGATTTTGGCGCGGTTGCAGAGCTTGGCGAGTGTGAGGTCAAAGGGCGCTTGGTAGGTTTTGGTGGCAAGAAATGTTGGAGCGACAAAGATTGTCGAACGTCCTCTTGTGAGGTCAATATAATAAGAATCTTTATCGAGTTGCAATGCAAAGAGATTGTCGCCCACGCGCTTGATATGCTGCAAATATTGGTATTTTGCCCATTGGCAAATCACCCATTGCAAAGCAGCAAGTTTCATTGTTTGTGCCTAGAGTTGGGGCTTTTTGGCGATGATGGGCGCGCGCAAAATCTGCAAAGGATTGTTCGAAAGGTTGAAATATTCAAGCCGTGCGAGCTTGCCAAGAGTGTCAGGAATATCGGTCAGCCGATTGCTCCCGAGCCACAAAATCGTCAAAAAGGGCAGGCTGCCTATTTCTGGTGGTAGAGATTGGATAGCATTGCTTGTGAGATTGATTCCGACAATTTTTTGCAGCTGTGCAATCGCGCTTGGAATCGTTTCAATCGCATTGTTAGCGAGGCTCATTCCCAAAAGGTTGTGCAATGCAAAAAAACTCTGCCCGAGTTTTGCAATGCGGTTGTTGTCGGCAAAGAGTTCTTCGAGCGCTGCACAACCTGCAAGACAATCGAGCGAATCAAGGAGATTGTGGCTCATCGTGAGTTTGCGCAAACGCGCAAGGTTGAGATTGGGCAGATTCTGCAAGCAATTGTGGCTGATGTCGAGCTCTTCGAGGCTGCTTAGTTGCGTGAAGCTTTGCGGCAATGTCGTGAGCTGATTGTGGTGGATCTCAAATGTGTTGAGATGAGTGAGGTTGCCAAAGCTTTCGGGGATTTGTGCAATCTCGTTGCCATTCAACCAGAGTTTTTGCAATGCTGTCAGCTTGGTGATTCCTTCGGGGAATTCGCACAGAGAGTTGTTGCAAAGCTCGAGACTCTGCAGATTTTGTAGTTTGTCAAGCTCTTTTGGAATCTTGCGAAATGGATTGCCACTTAAAAGCAGCTCGACAAGCGGTAGTTTTGTAATCGATTCGGGGAACTCGCGCAACGCGTTGTTGCTAAGTCCCAAAGCGCTAAGATTGTGCAAGAATTGGATATTGCTTGGAATTTTTTGCAATCGATTCTCATTCACACCCAAAATGCGTAGCTGTTTGAGCCCGCCAATGGTTGTGGGCAGGTTCTTGAGCTGATTGCCATTCAGCCATAATGTGTGCAGCGCAGGCAGAGACGAAAGCGCACGTGGCAGGGTTACAATCTCGTTGTTGTTGAGGTCGAGAATCTGAAGGCTGACACAATTCTTAATCGAATCGGGAATACGTGTGATACGATTCTCGCGGCAGTCGAGCACGCGCAGGCTTCTAAGATTGCCAATGATTCGCGGAATCGAGCGCAAGATGTTGTGATTGAACCATAGCTCCTCGAGCGTGGTGATACGTGCAATCTCTTGAGGAAAAATATGAAATTTATTATCATTCAGGTTGAGCATTTGCAATCGTAGCCTAGACGCAGAACGTGGGAGTTTGTCGAGATGATTGTTGTTCATGCTCAAAACGCGCAAGTTTTGCAGCGAGCCGATGTTTTCGGGTAGGCAATGCAGCGCATTATGGCTCATCCAGAGTTCTTGCAGCTGCTCGAGGCGCACGATGTCTTCGGGTAGTTCGCACAGTGCGTTGTGGTCAAGCCAGAGATGTTGTAGCGATGCGATACCAAAGAGTTGCACAGGGAATCTTGCAAACTGATTGTTTCCCAAATCGAGCATTTGCAGCGGCAGCTTGGCAATGCTTTGCGGCAGGCTGCTTAGCTCGTTGTGGAACACATTGAGCCTTTGCAGATTTGGTAATGTGCCAATACACTCGGGCAGTTCGCGCAATCCGCGATTGCTCAAATCGAGTGTTTGTAACTCTGCTAATGCGCTATCGTCAATATCGAGCGATTCGATTCCAAACTGCCTCGCCCACGCTCGCAAGTCTG
The DNA here is from genome assembly GCA_947177485.1 of uncultured Helicobacter sp. Taxonomy (GTDB): domain Bacteria; phylum Campylobacterota; class Campylobacteria; order Campylobacterales; family Helicobacteraceae; genus NHYN01. The sequence continues at coordinate 12,037 of CAMWUR010000029.1, read as the reverse complement.
AAAAGTCCATATCCGCACCTCATCTCAAAAAGTCATGGCTTTTGAAGTATAGCATTAAAATGATTATAAATTTCTAATATCTCCAAAATCGCAACTTTTTAAGATTGCTGCTAATGAACTGCCCCGGCGCGCGCAGGCGCGCAAGCCGCTTGTGGTTGTCCGCAAGCCGCCCTTGCAGCGCGGCAATATGCGCGGCGGAGCTTTGCTCAAAATTGTCTTTTTGCGCGAGCAGGTTCTCGCCAAACACGGGCGTTTGCGCCGCCGCTTTCCACCACAGCGCGCGGTGGGGGTAGGGCACGGGGCGCAGATTCTTATCGAGGCTTGCATAGATAGATTTCCACGGCTTGATACGCACAAAATGTGCAATCTTTGGGTTGCGCACCGCGTCTTCGTATTCCTCGCGCACAAAGGGCACGCTTGGTTCTTGCCTTTCACCCGCAAAATGCAACGTTACGTCCCAAACATCGGCTTTGACGCTTGGCATGCAATTCCACGCAAACGGCAGATAGCACACCTTGCCCGCAAGCACCGCGTTTAGCGCGTCTTGGTCGTGAAAGGCGGTTTTGTGCTGTTCGATGAATGCAAGGCATTGTTTTTCGATATTTTGTTCGCAATAGCGCGGGTAATGCAGTAGCAAAAGCCCGCTGTTGAAATAGCAATGTTTGCCGAGCGAGAATCTCTTGCCCTTTTGGCGCGGCGCAAAGGAGAAAATCCGCGCTTCGTCAGCGACAACGGCGGCTGTGTGCTCGCCCAAATCTATCGTAAAAAGCTCGCGCACATCGGCACACGCGAGCATGTCGGAATCGAGATACAGCACGCGCTGCGTTTTTGGCGGAATCACGGTTGAGAGGCGCAAACGATAGTAGATGAGGCGATTGGAATGGCTCGCGAGTTTGGGGAGATGTGCAAAGTCGGATTCTTCGAGCTTGTGGATAGAAAACGAGCACAGATAGCGCGCGTTTTGCGCCGATTCAAACGCGCGGAGATTGCGCGCCATCTCCTCGCTAAAGCCGTCTGTGAGGATATGAAACGCAAACGGACGATGTGGTTGGGGGGGGGGGCGCTTTTGCGGTCAGCGCCTGTGTGATGATGCTTTGAATGAGTACTGCCATGTAGGGCACATAGGATTCGTTTGCGGCAAGGACAATCGTATAGCAATCATCGCTCGGCGCAATGCGCGCGGTTGGCGCTTTTGGTGTTGGTAGATTGCGCGGCTTGATGCAATCTCGAATCCGATTGCGCAAGTGGGTAAAAACGCGAAATGGCGCGCGCAAGCGATTGATTTGCCGCTCGCATTCGAGCAGCCACTCGCCAAGCGCGCTTGCGCGGGTCATGATGTCGCACCCCTTGTCGCGGCGCAGCGAGTCGGGCGATTCTGCCTCAAGCTGCCCTTTCAAGGAATCCAACTCTTTCCCTATTGCCTCTAGTCGCTTTTCCAAAGAATCCATTCTCTCCCTCATCTCTTCCAAAAACGTAATTTTTTCAAATTTGTACTAATGAATCTCCCCGGTGCGCGCAGGCGCTCAAGACGCTTGTGGTTGTCAAGAAATCGTCCATGCAGTGCAGAAATATGCGCGCTGAAATCTTGCTCAAAATTGTCCTTTTGCGCGAGCAGAATCTCACCAAATATGGGCGTCTCTGCCGCAGCTTCCCACCATAGCGCGCGGTGCGGGTAGGGCACAGGGCGGAGATTCTTGCCAAGCCGCATGTATGCTGAATTCCAAGGCTTGAGCCCAAAATGTGCGATTTTGGGATTTTGCACAGCGTTTTCGTATTCGGCGCGCGAAAAAACCACGCTGGGCTCACCCTTCTCTCCCACGTAGTGTAAGCGCGTGCCGCGAATGTCCGCTTTGGTGTTGTACATACAATTCCATGCAAAGGGTAGATAGCACACCTTGCCTGCAAGCGCAGCGTTCAACGCGTCTTGGTCATGGTACTCTGTTTGGTAATCCTGCACGAAAGCAAGCGCCTTTTGTTCGATATTCTCGGCAGTGTAGCGCGCAAAATCGAGCAGCAACAGCCCCGAGTTGAAATAGCAATGTTTGCCGAGCTTCAATGTTTTGCTTCCCGTTTTGCTCCCCTTGCGCGGCGCGAACGCGCGAATCTTCGCGTGGTCGGCGACCACAGCGGCTGTGTGTTTGCCCAAATCTATCGTAAAAAGCTCGCGCACATCGGCGAGAGCGAGCATATCGGAATCCAGATAGAGCACACGTTCCGTGTTGCTTGGAATCACAGAAGAAAGCCGCAGGCGGTAATAGATGAGGTGATTGGTATGGTGCGCGTATTTGGGCAGGTGCGCAAACTCGGAATCCTCGAGTTTGTGGATAAAAAACGAGCACGGATAGCGCGCATTTTGCGCCGATTCAAACGCGCGAAGATTCCGCGCCATCTCCTCGCTAAAGCCGTCTGTGAGGATATGAAACGCAAAGGGCAGCGGCGGGTAGTCGGTGTTTAGCGCTTGCGTGATGATGCTTTGAATCAGCACTGCCATATAGGGCGCGTAGCTTTCATTTGCGGTGAGGACGATGGTGTAGAAGCTATCATGCGGCGCAACGCGCGCGCTTGGCGCGGGGGGCGCTGGCGGGTTGCGCGGCTTTGCGAGCCATTGGCGAATCGTGTTGCGCAGGCGCGTGAAAGCCATAAATGGCGCGCGCAAGCGATTGATTTGCTTCTCGCAATTTTGCAGCCGCTCGCTAAGCGCGACCGTATAAGCCGCCATGTCGCGCCTCTTGTCGCTTTTTTGCGCTAAGAGCTCCTCGCTAAACACGGGCGTTTGCGCGGCTGCCTCCCACCAAAGCTCGCGGTGCGGGTAGGGGATTGGCTTGAAATGATAATCAAGCTTGCGATAGACCGAATCCCACGGATTGAGCGCAAAATGCGCGATTTTGGGCGATTGTACCGCGCTTTCGTATTCCTCACGTGTGAGATTGACGCGTGCACTTTTCTCACCCAAAAAACGTAGCGGGGGCTGGTTGTAGCGCTCGGGAAAGAGATTGAGCATGCAATTGTATGAGAATGAGAGGTAGCGCACATGCCCAAAAAGCGCGATGTTGAGGACATCTTGGTCGTGGCGGTGGGTTTGATAGTCGCGCAACAGCGCAAAGCATTTGTCTTCAATTTGTGCTTTTTGATAGCGCACGTAATCAAGCAACAAAAGTCCCGAGTTGAAGTAGATGTGGTCTTTGAGATGGATTTTGGGCGCATTTTTGCCACGTTTGGGATAGAATTTTTGGTGGCGCACGGAGCAATCGGGCACAACGGCGGCGATGTGCTCGCCGAGGTGGATTCCAAAAAGCTCGCGCACATCGGCAAGAGCGAGCATGTCGGAATCCAGATAGAGCACACGTTCTGTGCCGCTTGGAATCACAGAAGAGAGCCGCAAACGATAGCTGCTTAGGTGGTTTTGGTGGTCGGCAAACAGCGGGACATTTGCAAAATCGCTTTCGTCCATTGTGTGCAAAAAAATCTTGCATGGGTATCGTTCGTTCAATGCGCTTTCAAGCGCGCGCATTTTTGCCTCACCTTCCTCGCTCACAGAATCCGTGAGGATATGGAACGCAAAGGGTAGAGGGGCAAAGGTGGAATCGGGGCGCGCGTGGGCGATGATACTCGTAATGAGAACGGAGGTGTAGGGCAGGTAGGGCTCGTTGGCGGTGAAGCAGAGGGTGTAGAACGCCATGTTTATTTCCAAAAGCGCAATTTTTTCCACAATTGTGAGAGGGCGCGCGAAGGGGCGCGCAGCCTGTCGATGCGGAGCTGCAAGAGATTGAGCGCATGCGCAAAGCTATTGAGCCTATCGAGTGCTTCGACATCAAAGCTGTTGTTGTGCTGCAAGATGTCGGCATAGATGGGCGTTTGCGCTGCTGCCTCCCACCAAAGCTCGCGCCATTGAGCGAGGATGGGATTCCCGATGTCGTCCGCATAGAAATAACGTGATTTCCATGGTTTCTGATTGCAGTAGTGGATAATTTTGGGCGATTGCTGCGCGGAGCTGTGCTCGGCGCGTGTGAGGTTGCAGAGCCAGATATTGGACACAAATGGGTGTGCAAAGCTTTGCGAATCGGACGAATCGGGTGCGAAGACAAGATTGCGATTGCCGATTGCATTGCGTTCTGAAACGCAATTCCATGCAAAGTTCAAGTAATGCACCTTGCCCATGAGCACGGCATTCAGTGCGTCTTGGTCATGCATCTTCGTTCTGTAATGTGCAAGAAACGCGAGACATTGTTCTTCGATGTTTTCTGCGCAGTAGCGCGGGTAGTTCAGCAGCAAAAGCCCCGAATTGAAATTGCGATAGTTGGGAATTGTGAGGCTCTTCTTGCCGTTCTTGGCGGCGAAAGTTGGACGATAGGCACGGATATCGGTAACGACACCGGCGATATGTTCGCCCAAATCGATTGAGAATAACTCGCGCACATCGGCGAGAGCGAGCATGTCGGAATCTAGATAGAGCACACGTTCCGTGTCGCTTGGAATCACATTTGAAAGCCGCAAACGATAGCTGCTTAGGTGGTTTGTGTGAGTCGAGAAATAGGGAATATTTGCAAAATCATCTTCGTTCATTGCATGCAGCAAAATCACACATGGATAGATTTGCTCCGCCTCCTCGCAAAAGCGCATGAACAGCTGTGATTCTGTGCTCCCACAATCACTTGATAATAGCCTTGCGCTGCCGCTATCTGTCTGGATGTGGAATACGAACGGCAGTCGTGGTAGCGAATCGTTTTTTGCTGCGTTGTGTAAGATAGTTGTTATGAGCAGTGCGCTGAATGGGATATAGCCACTGTCGGCGCTCAAAACGATTCGGTAGCAGTTCTGCGCGTTCGCCATTGCCCGATTAATGCTTGGTGAATTTGCTCTCGAGTATCAAGAACAAAGCGCCCAAAATGCCTGCTGTGAGGGACGAACAAAGAATCGTGAGTTTTGCTAGGTCGACAGATTCTTGCATAATCGCTGGGTCAAGCCCCTTGAATGCAAGCATGGTAACAAAAATCGACATTGTGAATCCAATCCCTGCGAGCATTCCTGCGCCCAAGATGTCAATCCAACTCACGCCATCAGGGCGCTCGGCAATGCCGAGTTTCTCGCAAAGGAATGTGGCAAGGAAGATTCCAACGGGTTTGCCGATAATCAGTCCGCATGCGATTCCGAGCAAGATGTTGTCGACATCAAAGCGTACGCTATCGCCAATCTCGACACCCGCATTGGCAAATGCAAAAAGGGGCATGATGAGATACGAGCTCCAAGGATGCAAGGCATGCTGCAAGCGTACCATAGGGGATTGTACTTGTTGTGAATGTTTGATGAGATGCGCGACTGTGTGCGCTTGGTCATCACTTAGAATATCTCTGTCGCGGTTTTTGTCCTCGTCTTGCATCTCTTTGATGTCATGCGCGCTTTTTTTGAAATAGTCTGCAACAGCGAGTTTTGAACCAGCAGGGATTGTGAAGGCGAGCGCGACAGCTGCGATGGTCGCATGCACACCGCATGCATGCACAGCGAGCCACAACGGCACACCAAGCACGAGATAGGGCACGAGCGAGCGCACGCCGAGCTTGCCCAAGATGACGAGGAAAACGAGAATCGCGACAGCGACACCGAGATATTCAAGCTGCAAATTGGTGGTGTAGAAAATCGCGATGACAATAATCGCACCCAAATCATCTGCCACAGCGAGCGTTACGAGGAATACTTTAAGCGCCACAGGCACGCGGCTACCGAGCATGAGCATCACGCCAAGCGCGAATGCGATGTCGGTTGCCATGGGGATTCCAAAGCCATTTTCTGAAGGAGTACCTGCGTTTAGGACATAATAGATAAGCCCGGGTACAACCATTCCACCAATCGCTGCTAGAACAGGAAAAGCAGCTTTTTTAAAGCTTGCAAGCGCGCCATAGATGAGTTCGTATTTAATTTCGAGTCCCACGACAAGAAAGAAAAATGACATCAAGACATCGTTAATCCAATGTTCCATAGAAAGCTCGATTGGTGTGCTGCCCCAGCTAAACCCCCAATGAAAATGCCACAAGGCACGATATGCATCTCCTAGTGGTGAGTTTGCAACAATCATTGCTAACACAGCACAAAGAAATAGAAAAATTCCGCTAAAGGATTCGCTTGAAACGATTTTCTTTAGCATTCCCAACACGCCGCTATGAGCGTTTTGTGCATGAGTACTCATATTACAATCCTTTTGATGAAGTTAGATACGTCTCAATCCCAAATTTGTGAGAATATAGCCTCTCACAGGCAAACGATAATAGGCAGCAACGATGGCTTTGTAGCCTTGAATCTGCCGCGTATATTCTTCTTTGTCTGGATGACCGCTTTTGTAATCCACAACCACAACCTCCTCATCACCCACAACGAGCAAATCAATCCGATAGACTCGGTTGTTTTTCAAAAAAGAAACCTCACATTGTAGCTTACCTTTGCTGAGAATTTCTAAAAAATCCTTATTTTTTAGAAAGTGTTCCCATTTGGTAACAATTTCGGCGATTTTTTGGGGTGGCAAGATATAGCCATAGTGCTGCTGCAACATCGATTCGACACTCTTGCGCGAAAGTTTGAACTTCAATGCAAGCTCGAGCGCAAAATGCAGTGCATTGCCGAGCTGCGCGGCAAAGAGATTCTCAACGTGCGCGCTATGATATTCGCGCAAAAATCGCGTTTGTCGTCCATAGTCATGTTGCACAATCTGAATGCTTTGTGGTGGCTCGTGCGACGTGCCTTGCGGCATTGCGACAATCTCGCCATGTTCACTTTCTTCGAGATTGAGCCGCGCAAAGGCAGATTTGTTTGTGAGCACGAGGAGATGTAGAGAATCTTTTGCGCGTGTGCATGCGACATAGAGAAGATTGAGTGCCTGCTCTTCGTTGCTCTTTTTCTTACGTTCTTGGGCTTCTTGATAACGTGGGCTAAACATTTCTTTATATTTTTCGCGTACAAAAAGCTGTCCATGTTCGTGTGCGATGTCATAATCAAACAGAATCTTGTCGCTGTCTGGCTTGTCTTTGCTTAGCGAGTCTATCACGATTGTGTGCGCAAACTCGAGCCCTTTGGCGCCATGAATCGTAAGCGTGCGGATTCCCTTTATTATTTCGCTATGTTTTTGCCCCGCTGCACTTGCGCTATCGCTTTGTGCCCATTCCAAAAAATGTTTGATTGTGCGGTAGGGAATCGAGATTTCTAAGAATTTTTGTGCTTGTGGGCTAGCGAGGCGGTAGGATTCCATGAGACTTTTGAGGAGCACAGAGGGACGCCATTGCGCATTGGATTCGCTCGTTTCAAATGTAGCAAGCAGTGTTTGCAATGAATCATCGCAACGTATGCCGAGTAATGCAAAGAAGCGCCGCTCATCGATGGGCATGCGCGATTGATAGAAACACAATGCCGCAAACAGCGCCTGTACTTCGGCGTGGGCAGAGATTTTGCTATTCGCCTCTTTGGCGATTGGAATCTGCGGCAACTCCGCCATAAGCGATTCTTGGATATGGAGTAAATCTTTGTTATGAAAGCCCAAAATGGCAATCTCTTCTGGTGGGATTCCTTGTTCCAAAAGCTCTTGCACACATGCAAGCACACTTTGTTTGAGAATCTCGGCATTTTCGTGCATGCGCACCCGCACAAAGCCGCCTTGTTTTTGCGCTGTTTGCGCCGTATAGTGCGGATAGAGTGGTGCAAAAGTGGTATTCACAAACGCGACAATTTCTGCGCGGCTGCGCCAATTGTTTTGCAATCGCGCGCGCGGAATGCGCTTTTTGTCGGCAAGATGCATGAAGAGTTCAGGCGAGCTGCCGCGAAAGTGGTAGATGGATTGTTTGATGTCGCCCACATAAAAAAAACTGCGATTTTCCTTGCGCGAATATCCCGCGACAATTTCGTTGATGAGAGGTTCAAGAATTTGGAATTGCAAAATGCTTGTGTCTTGAAATTCATCGAGCAAGAGATGTGTGATTTTCGAATCGAGCCGAAAATAGAGGAAGTCCATATTGATTTTTCGCCCACAAAGCAGGCGATGTGTGAGTAGCGCAATATCGCGGATTTGGAGTGTGTGCGTTTGTTGTTGCCATTGTGTCAGTGTTTGGGTAAAGATTCCAAACAGCGAGCAGATTTGCGCAAGAGTTCGATGTTCTGCGGCATTAAGCTCGAGCGCCACATGCTCTTTGAGCTCTTCAAAGACTTTTTGCAGCTGCTCGTTTTGTGGCAATTTTTTGAAATATTGATAGTCTTGGAGTTTGTCTTTATGTAGCCATGTTTTGGCAACAAGCTCGGAGAAATTGGTGATTTGCAATGCGGATTCTGCTCTTTGGCTTAGGTTGTGTTGCATGATTTCTAGGCGCAATTGCTCAAAGAGTGGCTTCCATTGCGATTGTGGTGAGACGTTTGTGCGCTGGGTGAGAATCTCGGGAGATTGCAGGCTGAATTGTAGGAGATGTTCAAAAAAACTCTGGCAATCCTTGATTCCATACCATTGGTTTTGCAGACACAAATGCGCGAGGGATTGACGTTGGGAATCGTCAAGTTGCGCGAGGAATCGTTCATAGAGTTTGTTTCTATCGAGCAGCTCGTCAATCTCAAAATCGCTTGGCACACCTGCATACCAACAAAATTTTTTGAGCACGCTCATGAAAAATGCGTCCAAAGTCATGATTGAAGGCTTGTGTGTGAGTGCACGTGTATAGAGTCCCTTGCTTTTATGCGCTATTTTGCCTGTGCTTTCGTTGGCATAGTGGCTCAATGCGTCCAAAAACAACTCTTTTTGCTCAAGCAGAGATGATTCTAATGGATTGTGGCTTAATAAAAAAAGTGCATGCATGATTTTTTGGTGCATTTCTTTGGCAGCTTTTTTAGTGAATGTGAGTGCGAGAATCTCGCTCGCACGAAGCGATGGGTCGGTGAGCAAAAGATACACAAAATGCACACTAAGCGCAAACGTTTTGCCGCTGCCCGCACTTGCTTCGAGTCCAACCAATGGGCGATAGGTCAGCATACAATCTGCCGCTTACCCAAACGCAAGGGTGATAACATTAAAGTTGATATGATATTGTTAGAAATATTGATTGACATAAGCTCAAACCTATTGTATAATTGCAAAAGATTCAGTTTTTGCAATTATATCATAAGGAATAAGGAAATAGCACTATGTCAAAAAGTCTCTATACAACACTTGGTGTCGATTCAAACGCTTCGGCTGATGAAATCAAAAAAGCCTACCGCAAGCTTGCGCGGCAATACCACCCCGATGTGAATAAAGATAAGAGTGCAGAAGAAAAATTCAAGGAAATCAATGCAGCCTATGAGATTTTGAGCGACCCCGAAAAACGTGCACAATACGACCAAGTTGGGGACCGCATGTTTGGCGGGCAGAATTTCCATGATTTCGCACGACATCAGGGATATGAGTTCGATTTGAACGAGATATTCGGCACATTTTTTGGCGCAAAGAGTGGATTTCGCAATACTGGCGGCGGCTTTGGCTTTGGAGGCGCCGATTTTGGCGGCGGCTTTGGCGCGCCGAGTTTGGATACAAAAGGAATCATTCGCATTTCTTTTGAGAGAGCAATTCTTGGCGGCAAGCAGGAATTTCATGTTGGGGGCGAAAAGCGCAACATCAGCATTCCCGCCGGCGTGAGCGAGGGCGAGACGATTCGGCTCAAGGGCTTTGGTAAGCAGCTTGGGGCGCAAAAGGGCGATATGCTGCTCAAGATTGAAATCGAAAAAAGCCCAGAATATGAGCGCGATGGGAATGATTTGACTAAAAGCTTTGATTTGCCGCTCAAAATCGCGTTGTTTGGAGGCAAGGTTGAAGTCCCAACATTGTATAAAGACATCACGCTCAAGATTCCACCCAACACAAAAAACAACCAAAAGTTTCGCGTTAAAGAGCTCGGTGCGCTCGACCGCAAAAGCCTACAAAAAGGCAATCTATTTTTGAAAGCAAATATTCTTTTGCCTGATAGCACGAGTTTGAGTGAACCACTCAAAGCCTTGCTTGAAAAAGAACTTCCTTAAGGAGAAGCAGAATGTATAGTTATGATGAGCCCGTCTATCCGATTAGTGTTGTTGCAAAGATTCTCGGTATTCACCCACAAACCCTGCGGCAGTATGAGCGCGAAGGGCTGATTGAGCCCGGACGCACAATGGGTAAAATGCGGCTATATAGCGAACACGATATTGACAAAATCAAGATGATATTGCGACTCACGCGCGAGCTGGGCGTGAATCTTGCTGGTGTGGATATTATCCTACGTCTCAAAGACAAGCTTGATGAGCTTGATTGCGAGAATGAGAATCTGCGCATTGAAAATGACAAACTCAAAAAAGACAACAAAAGCGCTGCGTCTGCACCAATGGTTACGCGGCAAAGCTCGTATGAAGTCATCATTTTCAAGCAGCAAAATTAAAGATGGGATTGTCGATGACAAAAAACATCACCAAAACAATTGCGAGCGTGGCGAGCACAAAGAGTAGTGGTGCGAGTGTTTGCATTGTTGCTCCTTTTTTGGGTCGCATTATATCGTGAATCATCTCGCTCTTCTCCTGCGCCCCAAATCGCTTGATTCGCTTGTTGGGCAGGCACATTTGTTTGCACCAAACGCACCATTGCGCCGCATTATCGAAAGCGGGAATCTGCCGAGTGCCATTTTTTTTGGACCTCCGGGCAGCGGCAAAACAAGCGCGGCGCGCGCGATTGCAATACAGCTCGAGCTGCCATATAAGCTGATGAATGCTACATCGCTCAAGATTGATGAGCTGCGCGTCTTTGCCAAAGAATTTGCACACCGATTGCGCAAGCCGCTTGTGTTTATTGATGAGATTCATCGATTGAGCAAAACGCAAGAAGAAGTGCTGCTGCCCTACATGGAAGAAGGAAGCATGATTGTGCTTGGTGCATCGACACAAAATCCCTACCATAGCCTTACACACGCATTTCGCTCACGTGCCATGTTGTTTGAATTCTATCCGCTTTCACGAGATGATTTGGCAAAATTGTTGCAGAATGCCAGCGATTGTGCGACTTTTACGCTCGAAGAGGATGCACGGAACTATCTGATTGATTCAAGCAGCGGCGATGCGCGCGCGATGTTGCAGCTGCTTGATTGTGCGCTGTGTGTGCAAGAACACATTTCCCTAGAGTTGCTCAAGAGTTTGCGCCCAAACGCCCTACAAGGAGGCAGCGATGAACCCAGCAGGCATTATGACATCGCAAGCGCGTTTATCAAAAGTTTGCGCGGCAGCGATGAGAACGCGGCGGTCTATTATCTCGCGATGTGGCTCAACGAGGGCGAAGACGTCGCGTTCATCGCACGGAGAATGGCGATTTTTGCGAGTGAAGATGTGGGCAATGCAAACCCCAACGCGCTCACGGTCGCGAGCGCTACGCTCAATGCTGTGCAGCAAATCGGCATGCCCGAGGCGCGCATAATCCTTGCGCAATGCGCTATTTATCTCGCGTGCTGCCCCAAGAGCAACGCGGCATACCTCGCGATTGACGGCGCGCTTCAATCGCTCAAAGAGGGCACAGAGGCGATTCCGGAGAATATCCGCCACCACTGCCGCGATTATCTCTACCCACACGACTATGGCGGCTTTGTGCAGCAGCGCTATATGACTAAGCCCACACAATTTGTGCAGATGAAAGGAATTGGGTTTGAGAAGACGTTGTTGGAGTGGTTGCAAAAGATTCGCGGCGGCGGGTAGAATTTTTGGGCGATTTTATTGATATTCAACAATAATATGATATGATTGCTGCGTTTCTTACAGGATTCATTCTGTAACCCCTTGTTTAGCATACGCGGCAAGGGCTCTTCAGGGACTTGTTTTGCGAATCATGACTTATATTGATGGTTTTAATCTCTATTATTTCTCCGATATTCTAACGTCATTACGAGGCGATAGCTGAAGCAATCCACCGTGTTGATAACCCAGAATCGTGGATTGCCACGCTCGCACGTCTCGCTCGCAATGACCCACCCCTAACCCCAGAGCACAGGGAGGGGGATTATCTTGTAATGCCAAAATTGGAGGTGCGACT
>CAMWUR010000028.1 GCA_947177485.1 uncultured Helicobacter sp. | reverse complement strand
CCCCCCAATCTCTCCCTAAATTCTTTAAAGAACCCTAAAAAACTATGAACATAAAGACTATGGCATAGACTTGGATAGTTTGTTAGGGAAAAAACATCGCGGAGTTAAAGATAATCATTAGAGGAGTGTATAATGAGAGTATTAAAAGTGATGACAGGAAAAATAAAAAACATAATGAAAGGAGAATCAATGCAAACTAAATTCAATGGTAACTACATCAAAAGAATTAGCTATGAAATGATAGGGTAGAAAGATAATTGATAGTTTTGTATGGGGATTTGGTTTTGGGATACTATACTTTAATAGGAACAATATGGAGATTTTTATTATTATATATACCTATTTTTTATCTCTAAAATCGCTTTATTGATAGAAATGTTATTTATGCAGAGGGATTTTTAAGATATTACTTTTTAGGATATTTGATTATAGTGGTTCTATTTGAAGTTATTAGTTTTTCAATAGTACTTTCTCATTATTACTTATTTGATGAATATGCAAAATAAATACGTAGAATATAACGCAACTTTCACATTTTTATACCTACATATCTCATAGGAGTTCCTATCGTACTCTATTTGACAAAGCTCCTCAATAAACTCCATAAAATAAACAAAACTCTACATTCTCTGCATAGAGGTAAAATAATACTATTTGGCACATTAGCACCAAGTGCATTACTATTGTATCCTATTGTTGATATAATTCCTATAACAGGGAAATTTTTAAGACTTTTAGTGCTACTATGAAAGGCTTTCTTTAAGAATTTATATAGAATAGTAAGATACGATGGCGATATTGTTTTATTGAGGATTTTAAAATATTTTTTATACTAACCATGCAAAATATAAGCAATCCCGATATAGAATTGTGGTATATCAAAAACATGTATAGTTTTTATTTTATTGAATATTTTATATAGTTACTAAAAATATTTTAATAATATTATTTAGTATTTAAATAACACTCCAGTAATTTTGAAAAAGAATAATGATATAACTATCATTTGATATAATAATGATTCGTATTAGAATAAAATTTTATGGGCTATATCCCAAAAGAACTAAATTCTATGGAAATTTTAAGCTTTATACCGCTACAATTTTGGCAGCTCTCATTACGGAGAAAAAATGAAACAAAAAAAACGCCACGTAAAAATTGTATTCATATCCACTCTGACGCTCGCGACACTCCAGCTGCACGCGAGCAACATTGAAAGCGCCCACTACATACTCGAAAAATCCACCGTTGTTGCCGATTTTGGCAAAATCGACCCAACCGATTCCGCCGCCGTTGCCGAGCTCCTCGGGCAAGGCTCGATGCTGCATTCAAGCGAAATCGCCAAATCATTCTTAAATGTTCCCGGATTTTCAATGGGACGCAAGGGAGGTGGTGGGAGCGAAGCCTTTTTCCGCTCACAAGGCGCATCGCGGCTGCCCATCTACCTCGATGGCGGAATCCTAAACGGCGGCTGCGGCGGGCGCATGGATACGCCACTCACCTACATCTTTCCTGAAAGCTATGACCAAGTTTCAATCATCAAAGGACCCCAAGACGTGCGCTATGGCGGACTAATGGCAGGTGGAATTCTCTTTGAGCGCCGAATCCAGCGTGCGTCCGCCCCCACCCTCGCGGGCGATGCGAGCGTGCTCTATGGCAGCTTCAGCCGACTTGACATGACGGCAAATGTCGCGGCACGGGGGCAATATGGCGGATTGCAGATTCTCGCGTCTGACTATTCACAAGAGGATTATCGCGCAGCAAACAAAAAACATGTGCATTCTCAATATGATAGGCAATCTTTGAGTATTATAGGCACATTAACACCCACACAAACCACAGCAATCGAGCTCGCGTTTGACATCAGTCAGGGCGAGGCGGCGTATGCCGATAGGAGTATGGACGGCAAGGCGTTTGACAGGCAATCGTGGAATCTACATGTGCAGCAAGAAATCAGCAAGAATATGCCGATGGTCGAGCTCTTGTTGTGGCGCAACGCAATCGACCATGTTATGGACAATTACAGCCTGCGCCCCGCAAGCATGATGTTTATGGCGAGCAACCCCAAGCGCACAAACCACGGCGCACGCGCAGAAGTTGTGGCACAGCCCACAACGGCTTTGCGATTCTACACGGGCATTTCCTACAATAACGACAAGCATGTATCGCGGAGTGCATCGGCAAACAACGCAAATGCCGCGACCGACATGCTCAACGCGAATGTCTATGTGCCCAACTATCTCCTTGAAGACATCGGAATCTACGCGCAAGCCGAGTTTATCAGCGATTCTAGCTATGGACTTTTTGGCGGCGTGCGTTACGACAACTCGCGGGCGCTACAATACGCAACAGGTACAAAGGCAATCGAGGGGCTCGGCAGCGCTTTTGCGCGCTATGAACATTATCTCCAATATACGACACTCTTTGTCGGAGCAGGGTTGGCGCAGAGAGCGCCCGATTTTTGGGAACGAAACAAAGTCAATGGAATGGCGCTCTCAAAAGAACAAAATACGCAGCTCGACATTGGGTTGCACAGCCAATATGGGAAATGGAATCTGCAGGCTTCAGCCTTTGCATCTTTTGTTAAAAATTATATTCTCCTGCACTACACAACACAAACCACAGCCCTCAACACAGACGCGACACTCTATGGCGGAGAGTTTGAGATTAGCTACCAACTCTTCGAGCCATTGCGCCTTAGCGCCGGGCTCGCCTATACTTACGGGCAAAGCAACACTTTGCATTCTCCCCTGCCCCAAATCGCGCCGCTCTCGAGCAAGGTTGGGCTAAATTTTGCTCATCATGCATGGATTGCGCAGGTTGACATTTTTGCAAATGCCGCACAACATCGCTTCAAGACTGATTATGGGAACATCATTGGTCAAGATATTGGCAAAACGGCTGGGTTCTACACCCTCAATGCCTACACGGGCTATGCGCACAAATATTTCACCGCGCTTGTGGGCGTTGAGAACGCCACGAACCAACTCTATGCCTACCATCTCTCGAAAAATAGCATTGCCATTGATGGCTTGCAAAACCCAACGAGCACGCGTGTCTATGAGCCCGGAGCACAATTTTGGTTCAAGCTCCAAGCACGATTTTAGGTTTATAAAATCTTTGGCACGATAAAATAATCGTCTTGCGCTTTGGGCGCATGGCTTAGAATCGACTGCCCAATGCGCTCATCGCATGCGGGCACATCATCACGCAAAGGCGTTGCAGATTCAAGAACATTGAAAGTTGCCTGAAGCTCTGTTGTGTCGAGTTTTTCAAGATTGCCCACAAAGTCCATAATCTCCTGAAGCTGTGCCTTTGTCGATTCCTTTTTATCTTCGTCAAGCTCAATCATCGCGAGCTTTTCGAGCTTTGCCAAAAGTGCGTCATCAATCTGCATTTTTATCCTTTTTTGTAAAGATTCGTGCAAAAATTGCATCAATATTTTTTGTGTAATAGGCAGTATCAAAACATGCGGCAATCTCTGCATTGCTCATCGCGGAGGTGAGCTCCAAATCGCTCAAGAGTGCACACAAAAAGAGGCTCTGCCCTTTCGAATCCACGTTCGGCTTGCCTTGTTGCAAATCTTCCCATACCTTCATCGCGTTGCGCTGCACAATCGCATAGCTCTGCTCGCGGCTAAGCCCTTTTTTGGGCAGCTCAAGCAAAACTCGCTGCGAAAAAACGAGCCCACCAGTGAGATTGAGATTTTTGAGCATATTTTGCGGATACACAACAAGCTGCGCCACAATGCGCTCGAGCCGCCGCAACATGAAATCGGTTGTGATGAAAATATCGGGAAATACGAAACGTTCAACCGAGCTATGGCTAATGTCGCGCTCATGCCACAGCGCGACATTCTCGAGCGCGGGCGTTACAAAGCCGCGAATCACGCGGCAAAGCCCCGTTACATTCTCGCTAAACACAGGATTGCGCTTGTGGGGCATCGCGCTGCTGCCCTTTTGCCCGGGGCTGAAATATTCCTCTGCCTCATAGACTTCTGTACGTTGGAAATGCCGAATCGCAACCGCAATTTTCTCGCAACTTGCCGCGAGCAAGGCGAGGCTCGTGATGACTTTTGCATGCCGTGCTCGGTCAATTACCTGCGTTGTGATGGGTGCGGGCGCAAGCCCAAGCTCGGCGCATGTGAGCTCCTCAAACTCCAAAGGCGCGTGGGCAAAGTTCCCCATTGCGCCGCTCATCTTGCCCACGTTGATGGTTTCCAGCGCGCTTTCAATCTCGACTTTTGCGCGGCGCATGTCGTCAAACCAATGCGCGACAACGAGCCCAAAGCTAATAGGTTCGCCGTGGATTCCGTGGCTTCTGCCGACACACAATGTGTCTTTGAACTCAAGCGCGCGTCTTTGGAGTGTCGCCAAAAGACAATCAATGTCGCGCAATACAAGACACAAGCTGTCGCGAATCTGCAACGCAAGCGCAGTGTCAATCGTATCAGAACTCGTCATGCCATAATGCAAAAAGCGCGATTCCTCGCCCAGAGTCTCGGCGACAGATGTGAGAAAGGCGATGACATCATGGCGCGTGGTCTTCTCGATGTCAGCAATGCGCGCCGTATCGAAACGCGCGTTGTTACAAATCAGCGCACAACTCTTGTCATCAACAAGCCCCAGTTTGTTCCACGCCCTGATGGCGGCGAGCTCGACCTTGAGCCATTGCGCATATTTTGCGTCCTCTGTCCACAGCCGCGCCATTTCGTCTGTTGCATATCGTTCAACCATTGCCTACCTTTCTCATTATCGATACAAAATTGTACGCCAAATGAGCTAATACCGCGCTTAAAGATATTGTTCAATCAAGAGCTTGAGCGAAGCGAGCAAAGAAATGCTCACAATCAAGGGCTTGATGATTCTTGTACCATAGGTAAACGCCACTTTTGAGCCGAGATAGCCCCCCACAAACTGCCCAATTGCCATCACAAAACCAACAGACCACAGCACATTTCCAAGCAATGCAAAAAAGAGAATCGAAGCAAGATTTGTACAAAAATTATAAAGCTTTGCATGCGCAAGCGCGCCAAGCATATTGTGCGCGCCAAGCAAAAGCAGCGCGAGCAAGAAAAACGAGCCCGTGCCAGGACCAAAGAAACCATCATAGAATCCAATGCAACCAAGCGCGAGCACGAGCCAGCCGAGCCTTTGTGTCGCATTTTCTCTCGCAGAGATTCTTGGCGAAAAAAGAAAATAGAGACCAAAGGCAATGAGTAAAAAAGGAACAATCTTTGCCAAAAGTACGTTGCCCACAAACTGCACACACAAGCTGCCCACGCCCGAAGCGCAAAACACGAGCAAAATCGGCAAAGGACGAAATGACACCATGCCTCGCCTCGCATAATAGAACGTGGCGGCGCAGCTACCAAACGATGCCTGAAGCTTGTTTGTGCCCAGTGCAAATGTTGGCGGAATGCCCACAGAAAGCAGCGCGGGGATTGTGAGAATC
This sequence comes from uncultured Helicobacter sp., assembly GCA_947177485.1. Classification (GTDB taxonomy): domain Bacteria; phylum Campylobacterota; class Campylobacteria; order Campylobacterales; family Helicobacteraceae; genus NHYN01. Next base: position 22,380 of record CAMWUR010000028.1, on the reverse strand, counting down.
CCCCCACCACCTGCAATCGAATCGACAAAACCTGCAACAAAGGCAACAACCAAGAGAAAAAGAAGCGTGGAAAACTCGAGTTCCATATCACAACCCTTAATTATTTCTATCATCATTATACCATGCAGAAGCACAATGCGGCTATCAAGTCATTTTAATCTTATTAATGCTATGATTCTAAGAAACCAATATTGTACAAAAGGAAGCGCGATGTACCCCCAAAACATGCCCGAAGAGGAGCTGAAAAATACGATTGCAAACGACTTTTTCAAGGGATTTGGGACAATACAGATTCTTGGCAAAATTGATTTTTGCGTGTCGTATCGCGCCAAAACATTGTTTCAGGCAATCCATTTTCTTTGGGCAGAGGCAAAGAGGGGGAATAAAGCGGATATTGTGGAATCGTTTGTGCAGCTGATTCTAACGATTGGCAAGGAAAGAACATTTGAAAACGAGCTCCCGCCGCTTTTCTTGGGCGCGTTTGATTGCGAGAAAATCGCGTTTATTCCGTATTATGAAATCATGGATATTTTTAGCCAAAATGATTTTAATTGGAATGTCGCACCGAGCGACCACACAACAAAGGAATTTAAACAACTCTATGCAAAGTCGAAGGATATTTTGGAATCCAAAAAATTGCAGTTTGATTTTGAGCATGATTCCAAAGATTTGCAAAGCTTTATCAAGGAAAATTTTACGCTCGAGAATGAGCATGTGCATAGGATTCAAATTGGCAAGGAAAACTTTATTCATATCTACTATAAATGGCTCGAGATTGTCGCACCAACGATTAGTGTTGATTGGGAGCAAGAAAAGCCCGATATTTTAAGTGCTGATTTTTTCTTGGCTGATGTGTTGAGCGAAAATAATGAAACAAAAAAAGTCAAAGAAGCACTAAGAGTCCTTCTGCAAAGCGATTATTATAAGGTCAGGCTTGAAAAGCGCGCCAATAAAACGAATTTTAATTTTACAGAATTTAACTTTAATGATAAGCAAAAAGCACACATGCAATTTTGGAATCTCTATGAGCGTCCCCCAAAAGAAGAATATTGGGATTATCTGATAGAACGGCGAGATAGACTTGTACCCGTAGACATTCGCGAGCGCAAGGGGGCGTTTTTCACCCCACAAATTTGGGTACAAAAGGCGCAAGAGTATTTGTTTCAAGTGCTTGGCAAAAACTATGATGAGGAATATTATATTTGGGATTGTGCGGCAGGAACGGGGAATCTATTGTATGGATTGAGTTTAAATAAATATCGAATCTATGCCTCGACACTCGACAAAGCAGATGTCGAGATTATGCAAGATTTATATGGGGACAAGACTCTCGTGAGCGGGAATATCTTTCAGTTTGATTTCTTGAATGATTGTTTCTTTGACAAGCCATGCAGCCAACACAAAAATATAGCTGATTCTGCCTGCAAAAATTGCAAAAAATCGAAGCTTCCAGAGAGCCTGCAAAAGATTCTGAAAGATGAGTACAAACGACAGAAGCTCATCATATTCATCAACCCGCCGTATGCGGAGGCGGGAAATTCCAAAACAGAAACCAAAACGGGCGAGCATAAGCCACGAGTTGCAACAGAGAATGCCACTTATGAAAAATATAAAAAAGTAATGGGGAATGCAAGTAATGAACTCTTTGCACAATTTTTCTTTAGAATCTACAATGAAATTCCCAATTGTGTATTGGCAAGTTTCAGCACACTTAAGTATGTGAATGCAAGCAATTTTGTCAAATTTCGCGAGACTTTCGAGGCAAAATTTTTGCGAGGATTTATTTGTCCTGCCTTTACCTTTGACAATGTTAAGGGCTCTTTTCCTATTGGATTCCTAGTGTGGAATCTAGGCAAAAAAGTCAAATTTAGAAAAATCACGCTCGATATTTTTGAAAAAAACGGAGAATTTTTGAATAAAAAATCATTTTATAGCCAAGCTTCGAGCAAAGCAAACAAAAGAACAATCAATCATTGGTTACGAGAGTATAGAGGCGTGGGCGAAAGCTTGGGAATCTTAATGACAGATGCCCCAGATTTCCAGCAACAAAGGCACACGGCAATCCTCAATTATGCAAACGATGCGCATTTGATATTTCAAAATATTGCCGCTGATAATCTCTTGCTCACCACCATTTACTTTGCCATTCGTCTTGTAATCCCAGCGACATGGATAAATAATCGCGACCAGTTTTTATATCCAAATCATTTGTGGAAAAAGGATTATGAATTACATAGTGATTGCTTGGCATTTATGCTTTTTTCTAGCCAAAATAAAATTACGAGCAAACATGGAATCAACCATTTCATTCCTTTCTCCGAATCACAAGTAATGGCAAAAGATGTCTTTAGCTCAAATTTTATGTACAATTTCATCAATGGCAAAATCAAACAAGACGTTTCACTCACAATGCAGCATGACATAAAAGAGCAAAATGGCTTTGACGAGGAATCGTTTTATGTTGAGAATCTGATTCCCACAGAACCTTTAGAGTTTAGCGAAGAGGCAAAGGGGGTCTTTGCGGCTGGGCTCAAGCTTTGGCAATATTACCATAGCCAAGATTTTCATGATTCCAAGAATCCCTATAATCCCAATGCAAGCCTCTATGACATCAAAGCGCATTTTCAGGGCGTTAGCGCGAGCGGCAGAATGAACCCGCCGCAAAAAGCAAAAGATTCGTATTACAAAGATTTAATCGGGAATCTAAACTATGAGCTAGAAAATCTCGCCAAAAAGATTGAACCAAAAGTGTATGAATATGAATTTTTGCTTGATTAGAAAAGGTGCTCCACACAGCCTGCGGAGCATTGTTTGGATAGATTTCTACAAGAAATACAATCCAATCACAAAAATGGGAATTGTGAAGATGAGCGCCGTCATGCAATATCCCATAATATCACGCACACCAAGCCCGGCAATCGCAAGCGCAGGAATCGCCCAAAAGGGCTGCGCCATGTTGCTCTGCATATCGCCATACGCAATCGCCATTGTTGCTTTACCATAATCAACGCCAAGATGTGTCGCTGCATCAAGCACAAATGGACCTTGCACCACCCAGTGCCCACCACCGCTTGGAACAGCAAAATTGATGAGCGCGGAACTGATATAGGTATAAACAGCAAATGTGTCATGTGTCGAGATTCCGATGAAAAATTCAGTAATCGCCTGCCCAATGCCACTTTTTTCCATCATTAAGGCAATCGATGCATAGAACGGAAACTGTACCAATACGCCCGCCGTGCCTTTAGCCGCAGATGTGATTGCCCGCACATACGCCATCGGCGTTTTGTGCAACAGGATTCCAAATATGACAAAAATAAGATTCACCTTATTGATGTCAAGAAGAAATCCTTTGGTTACAAAAAAATGAATGAAATAGATGATTCCAATGGCAGCGATAAAAAATGATAAAAGTCTGCTTTCTTCAAGGCGCAGCGCAAGCACAGCATCTTTTGGAATCTCGCGCTGAAAATTTGGCTCTTCGGCAAGAAGGGCTGGGTCGACTGCTTTTGGCTCTTTTGGAATCATAAACGACACAAGAAGTGGCAACACAACAAGCAAGGATACAATCACAAAAATATTATACCCCGAAAAAATTGTTTCACTAATTGGAATCGTGCCACCTATACGACTTTCCATTGGATTCCCCGGTGTGGCTGCAAGCAGCGGCATCGAGCCACTAAGCCCGCCACCCCATGTCATAAAGCCCATATAAGCGCATGCAATCAACAAGCCATAATCGCACGTCTTGAGCTTGCGCGCAACCTCTTTTGCCAAAAGCGCACCGACAACAAGCCCAAATCCCCAATTGATGCAACAAGCAACAGAACCAAAAAACACAACCAACATTGCCGCGCGCTTTTGTGTAGTTGCAAGGGAAGCAATGCGAGAAAGAAGCTTTTTGATAGGCTCACTAGACGCAAGAGCATGCCCTGTAACGATAATCATCGCCATTTGCATCGTGAATGCAAGCAGATTCCAAAAGCCATCACCAAAAAGAGTAATCATTTTCATGACAGCAATTTCACCTGCTGTAGTAGGGATTGTAAAGCTTCCAATCACGAACACCACAAGAGAAAGAAGGATTGCTAAAACAAGCGGGTCGGGCAGATAGCGCTGCACGACCCGAACCATAAAGGAGCTTACGATTCTAATCATGACTTACTCCTTTTATGATTGCAAACCATTCTCAAATGTTGCTTCTGTTTTTGACTTTAGTTCTTCCAATGTAACATTGGGCTGAAGCTCGATGAGCGTCATCTTGCCATTGTCAAAACGAAAAACGCCAAGCTCGGTAACGAGCAAATCGACACATTTTGCGCCTGTGAGCGGCAACGTGCATTGTTTCTTGACTTTGCTATTGCCATGTTTGTCGGTGTGTTCCATCATAATAATGACTTTTTTCACACCATTCACCAAATCCATCGCGCCGCCCATGCCCGGGACAAGCTTGCCCGGGATAATCCAATTCGCGAGGTTGCCATGCTCGTCTACCTCGAGCGCGCCCAGAACGGTGATGTCGACATGCCCGCCGCGTATGAGGCTGAAGCTAAACGCGGAATCGAAAAACATGCCGCCCTCCAAAACGCTGCTTGGCTGCCCACCGGCGTTTGTGATGCGCGGATTCGCCTCGCCCTCTTTGGGCGTGGGTCCCATCTTGAGCATGCCATTTTCGGATTGCAAAATCAGCTCGATTCCAGCGGGGATATAGTTGCTCACCTGCGTGGGCATGCCGATGCCGAGATTCACCAAATCGCCATTCTTAAACTCTTTCGCAACGCGTCTTGCCATTGTTTCAATCATCTTTTCTTTACTCATTTTCTATCCTTTATGTTGCACAATATAATCCACAGCAACGCCTGGGACAACGACACGATTGGGGTCGAGCGGTTTGTCGAGCAGCTCGTCGACTTCGACAATCACCAAATCCGCAGCCATTGCCATGAGCACATTAAAATTCCGCGTTGTGCCGTCATAGGCGAGGTTGCCATACTTGTCCGCATACGTCGCATAAACGAGCGCGACATGCGCATGCAGCGGGCGCTCGAGCAGGTAATCCTTGCCGTCGACATTGATAATCTGCTTGCCCTTCGCCACATCTGTGCCAATCCCTGTCGCAACGAGCACGCCGCCAAGCCCCGAGCGGCTCGCACGGATTCTCTCGGCGAGCGTCCCTTGAGGGACGAGCACAACCTCGAGCTCGCCGCTGCTCATGCGCCTGCCCGTTTCTTTGTTTGTGCCAATATGTGTCGCAATGACTTTTTTCACCTGCCCGCTCGTAATCAGCCTGCCATAGCTATAATCCTCGCGCGCCGTGTCGTTGCCAATCAATGTCAGATTCTTTGTCCCGAGCGCAACAAGCGCTTCGACACAATCATGCGCCGCGCCGCAGCCCAAAAATCCGCCCATCATCACAGAATCGCCGTCTTTGATGAGAGCCGCTGCTTCTTTGTTCGAAATCACCTTCATGACGCGCTCCTTTCCAAGATTGCGGCAATGCCTTGCCCGCCGCCAATGCAGAGCGTGGCAAGCCCAAAGCGCTTGTTTTGTTTCATCATTTCATGCAAAAGCGTTACAACAACTCGCGCACCGCTCGCGCCCACAGGGTGTCCGAGCGCGATTGCGCCGCCGTTCACATTGAGCCGCTCGGTTTTGGGCGCAAGTTCCTTAATGCACGCCAAACTTTGCGCCGCGAAGGCTTCGTTTGCTTCAATCAGTTCCATGTCGTCAATGCTCATCTTCGCGTTTGCAAGCACCTTTTTCGCCGCCATTGCCGCGCCAATGCCCATAATGCTCGGGTCGACGCCGACACTCGCAGTCGCCTTGATTGTGCAAAGAATCGGAAGCCCGAGCTCCTTTGCCTTGTTTTTGCTCATCACAAGCACCATCGCTGCACCATCGTTGATTCCAGACGCATTGCCCGCCGTAACGGTGCCGTCTTTATCAAACGCCGGGCGCAGCTTCGCGAGGCTTTCAAGGCTGATGTCTGTTTTCACAAACTCATCAACCGCAAACTCCGTGTCGCCCTTTTTGCTTTTGAGAATCACGGGCGTAATCTCATCTTTGAATCTGCCCGATTCCAGTGCACGCGCTGCCTTAAGCTGTGATTGCAAGGCAAACTCATCTTGTTCCTCGCGCGAGATTCCGTATTTCTTTGCCAAGTTTTCGGCGGTGATGCCCATGTGATAGCCGTTCATCGCGCATGTCAGCGCGTCTTTAATCATGCTGTCGGTGATATTCCTATCGCCCATCTTGTAGCCGCTGCGCACATTGTCGAGCAAAAAGGGCGAAAGCGACATATTTTCTGCGCCGCCGGCAAGAACGATGTCTTGCTCGCCTAGCGCGATGCTTTGCGCGGCAAGCGCAATGGCTTTGAGCCCCGAGCCGCAAAGCTTGTTAATCGTGAATGCGCCACTCTCTTCGCGCATTCCAACCTTCAGCGCCACCTGCCGCGCGGGGTTTTGCCCGAGCCCCGCTTGCAGAATCTGCCCCAAAATGAGCTCGCTCACGGCGTTTGCGTCAAGCTTTGCATTTTGCAACACATCGCGCGCAACAATCGCGGCAAGTTCCACAGCACTCGTGTTTTTCAGGCTGCCCAAAAACGAACCAATCGCCGTTCTTTTCGCGCCCACAATCACAACTTCTTGCATTGTTTCCTCCTTTTTTGCAAGCCAGAATCGCTGCAACAAGGCAACAAAGCTAGCTATGAGTTATTTTACCCCCCCCCCTAAGGGGAAACTGAAAGCGCGAGGGTTTGTATGCAATGTACATTTTGGGTTACGATTTGAAACATTGGGAGGGGGGCGCGATTTGTTTTTGGGTTGAGTGCACAGGAAATAGCGGGTTTTTGTGGGCGCTTTAAGCGGCATGTTTGCTGGAAGATTCTATACTATGGGAGAAAAAGCGTATGGGAGGAACACATGGAATTTATCACAAAAGAAGAAGTCATGCAAATCTTCCGCGAAGATGGCTCGTATTTGAGCGACCCTGCGGACATCTCGCCCGACAAATTTTGCAATGAGACACCAAAAGTCATTCGCGACAGTATCCTTAGTGGCGACAATAACGATGTAGAAGACGCGCTAGAAGCACTCGAGAGACTTGATGTGCTTGAAAAGAAGCTCTATGGAGAATAAAAACCTGAATCGGGGTAGCATTAGCGACCTCGATGAGGAATCGAGGTTTATCACGCAAGCCATAGATAGCTTTGCCAAACTTTTGGTGGGGTATCATGTTGAACTTGACAACACAGAACATCAAAAAATCATTGCAGATGTTAACCAACACTATAAAAAACACCGAGAGGCTTACAAGAGAATTTGCTATATCAAAAATGGAGATATTTTTAAGATTATTTCTTGGACAGCCATGTTTCTCTATCAGAATAACCGAGACAAGCGCATACTAAAGGCTGCTTGCACATACATGAACGCACAGCTCAAGAAAATTGGACGCACTATTCCCGACAAAACCATTATCGAAATCGTAGAAATGCTCTGCAATGATGGCAAAGATGACACTATTGCTGTGGGTAAGAATGGCTTATATATAGCATTCAAATGCGCCAGCGAGGCGGGAAGGAGAGATGATGCTTATCACACCACGCACATTAAGTGGCTTTAAAGATTATATGCCCGAGGAAGCATTGCAAAAAGAGAATCTTTTGCAAACCTGCATTCCTATTTTTCGGAGCTTTGGCTTTATGCCTATTCAAACGCCCCATCTCGAATATGCCGAGATTCTAAGCAAGCAAGGTAGCGAGGAGATTCAAAAAGAAATGTATCGCTTCACAGACCACGGCGGGCGCGAGGTGGCATTGCGCTTTGACCAAACCGTGCCCCTGGCGCGCTTTGTAACGCAACACAAGAATCTGGGCATGCCCTTCAAACGTTACGCGATTGGGAATGTCTTTCGCGGCGAGCGGGCACAAAAGGGGCGCTATCGGGAGTTTACGCAATGCGATTTTGATTTTGTCGGAAGCGATTCGATTTGCGCCGATGCCGAGATTGTGCATGTGATGGATACATGCATGCAAACCCTCGATGTCGGCGCATTTTGCATTACGTTCAATCATCGCAAGATTCTGGACGGAATCGCGCAAATGGTGGACGTTGCCCAAAACCTGCCCGCTGTATTGCGCGCAATCGACAAGCTCGACAAGATTGGTAAAGAGGGTGTCGAATCGGAATTACACAATGTTGGGCTTTCTCGTGAGCAAATCGCACGTTTTCTTGACTTTGTGCTGCTCGAGGCGAAAGGCGAAGAGATTGGGGCAATGCTTGCAGACACTTTGCAAAAGGCGCATAATCCAACGTTTGAACAAGGTGTGCGTGAGTTGCAACAATTCTATGCACTCTTGCAAGCACTCGGGATTCGCGCAAACCACTTGCGCCTTGCTTTTAGTATTGCACGTGGGCTTGGATATTATACAGGGATTGTATATGAAACCACGCTCGATTCGCACCCCGAGCTTGGCAGTGTTTGCTCGGGCGGACGCTATGACAACCTCACGCAAAATTTTGCGACAGAGAAGCTAAGCGGTGTGGGTGCTTCGATTGGAATCGACAGGCTGCTTGCAGCGCTCGAGCATCGCCCCAAAACACAAACCCAAAAGACATTGGTTGTCGCAATGGAGCTTGAGTATCTTACGTATTGTGCAAAAGCCGCTGCGACACTGCGCGCCAAGGGCATGGTTGTCGAGCTCTACCCTGACATTGTACGCCTCAAAAAAGCCTTGCAATATGCAAACACACGTGGCTACGATAGGGTCGCGATTGTGGGTAGCGATGAGTTTGCGCAGCAAACCATTACGTTTAAAGATATGCAAAGCGGCGAGCAACATAGCGAATCCATCGATTCGCTCTAATCTTGCGTCAGCAATTTGTCACTATATGCCTTTGCAAGGCTGCGGCTTGCCACAGAGAGGGCATAGTTCTTATCGGCGAGATCCAGCTGATTGTTTGCGCCAAGTCCCAAGACTTTGTCATTGCTTAGCGCAAGCTGCCCCCTACCCTCGATAGTTTGCCTTTTTGTTGCGGTTTGCACATGGAGCACAATCACGACTTCTGCTGTCGTTGTATCATTTGAAAAAATGACCTTATTCGTCGAATCTGTGGCAAGTTGTGTGATATAGGTTGCGTTTGCCATGTGTGGTGAGCTGGGCGAAAAGCCAATGCAGCCATTTTCATCAAACGCCTGCAAAAGCGCGCTTTTGACTTCCATTGGGCTAATACCAAGCGCGTTATCGCCATTGTTTTGGACATTATCAAATGCAAGAGAAATTTTGGGGCTACTGCATCTGTTCGCATTATCAATAAAGACATGTTCTGTCGTACGGCTGCACGCATTCAAGGTTGCTGCGGCAAATAGAGCAGAGGCACAAAAGAGCATAGAGGACATACGCAATGGGAATTTCATTTTTTTCCTTTAGGTGAGTTGTTGTAATTCGTCAGCGATTCTAGCCAATTTGATTTCGAGTTTTTCTAACGAATCGCGATTTTTTTGTACCAATGCGACAGGTGCGTTAGCAAGGAATTTTTCATTGTTAAGCATGGCTTGAAGTTTTTCTTTTTCTTGATTAGTTTTGTCCGCTTGTTTGCGTAAACGTTCGATAATAGGGCGTAAATCAAGTGTGCTTTTCGCGATATAAACAGCGACATGTTCGCCAATATCAGCAAGGCAGTTAGGCGGAACATCTTGCACAATGTCGAGCGTTTGCACCTTGCACAGCTGTGGCACAAAGGTTTGCAGTAAATCTTTATCGAGATGATTGCCTTTCACAAAAACATGCGCAAGCTGCGCTGATGGCATGTCAAGATTTGCCTTGAGTCGGCGAATACTCGTGATAGCGTCAATAATGTTTGCAAAGCTGGATTCAATATCAGGTTCACAAAAATCTGCTTTGGGATAGGACATTATCATAATCGAATCGCGCGATTCGAGCGCAATACCGATTAGAAGCGAGTAAAGATATTCACTGATGAAAGGCATAAATGGGTGGAGGAGCTTCATCGATTCTAAAAACACAGCGCCAAGCTCGGGAATGGATTCTTTATTTGCCTTTGCGAGCTCGATTCCCCAATCGCAAAACTCGCCCCACAAAAAGCGATAGAGCACGTTCGCGCCGTCATTGAATCGATACAAATCAAGTGCCTCGCGCACCTGTTGTGTTGCATGGGACAATCGAGAATACATATAGCGCCCAAGCGGTGTTTGGGGCGTTTGGGGTGTAAAATTTTGATGATACAGCAACAAAAATTGTGCGGCGTTGTAGAGCTTGTTTGTGAAATTTTTGCTAATGTCAAGCTGCGAGCGGCTTAGGCGAATGTCGCGCCCAAGCACACAAAGAGTGGCGAGAGTGAAGCGCAATGCGTCTGCGCTGTGGCTTTGGATAATCTCGAGCGGGTCAATCACATTGCCAAGACTCTTGCTCATCTTTTGCCCATTCTCATCGCGCACAAGCGCGTGTAGATAGACATCGCGAAATGGGAGCTCGCCAAGTAGATGTTGCCCCATCATGAGCATGCGCGCAACCCAAAAGAACAGAATATCAAACCCTGTAATGAGCAATGTATTGGGATAGAATCGCTGCAAATCATCTGTGTCATAGAGGCTGTTTTTGCCAAACGTGCCATTGGCATAGCCAAGTGTGCTAAACGCCCAAAGGGCGGAGCTAAACCATGTATCGAGCACATCGGGGTCTTGAGTTATCTCATGTGAGCCGCATTTTGGGCAGCTTGTCGGTTCTGTTTGTGCGGCAAATTCATGTCCACATGTGCAATAAAACACAGGGATTCGATGTCCCCACCATAGCTGACGACTGATACACCAATCGCGCAGCTCGCGCATCCACGCGTTGTAGTTGTTCTTCCATTGTTCGGGATAGAATAGCCTCCGCGCATTGCTTGCCTTAATCGCGTCATTAGCAAGCTCCTTGCGCACAAACCATTGCTTGGAGATATAGGGCTCAATCACATTGCCACAGCGATAGCAGCGCCCTACTTGGTTATTATGCTCCTCGATTCGTTCGATTGCGCCTATGTCTTGCAGTTTTGCAATAATCTTTTCGCGCGCCTCTAGCCGTTCGAGCCCCGCAAATTCACCCGCATGCTCGTTAAGGATTCCTTTAGAATCAAACACCACGACAAAAGGCAGCCCATGCCGCTTGCCCACCTCATAGTCGTTGGGGTCATGCGCTGGGGTTACCTTCACCGCACCACTCCCAAACTCTCTATCCACAGCTGTATCGGCGATGATAGGAATCTCGCGCCCTACGAGCGGCAAAACCACCTTTTTGCCGACAAGGTGCGCATAGCGAGGGTCATCGGGATGTACCATCACGGCAGTGTCGCCAAAAAAGGTTTCGGGGCGCGTGGTCGCAACGATGATTTCCCCGCTTTGGTCGCAAAGCGGGTAGCGCAAATGGTAGAGATTGCCTTTGTTGTCGTGGTGCTCGACTTCGATGTCGCTTAATGCCCCGTCATTGGTGCACCAATTGACCATATATTCGCCACGAAAGATAAATCCCTCATCATACAGGCGACAAAAGACGTCTTTGACGCAATGAGCAAGCCCTTCGTCCATCGTGAAACGTGTGCGATTCCATGCGCACGATGCGCCAAGCGAGCGCATTTGTTGTAGAATCTGCGAGCCGCTTTGCTCTTTCCATTCCCAAACGCGCTTGAGAAACGTCTCTCTGCCAAGCGATTCTTTGCTAAGCCCCTCTTTTGCGAGCTGCTTGCTCACAATCGTTTGCGTTGCAATCCCTGCGTGGTCGACACCGGGCTGCCACAATGTGTTGTAGCCGTCCATGCGTTTATAGCGGACAATAATGTCAATCAGTGTTTGATTGAGCGCATGCCCAATATGCAGCCTGCCTGTAACATTGGGCGGCGGGAGCATCACACAAAAGGGTGGCTTGTTGCTCTTACTTTCTGGCTCAAAATAGCCGCGTTCTTCCCAAATCGCATAATATGTTGATTCGATATGTGCGGGGTTATATGTCGTTTTAGAATCTTGACTCATCATTCTCTCCATTTGCCTCAATTGTAGCCAAAATTCGGTTAGCGTGCTCTTAAAGTTGTTTGCACACTATAAGCAAGCTTTTACCTTTAGTGGGCTATACTTGGTATCTGAAATGCCGTGCTTGCACGAAAACTAAGGAGTTAATGATGGTTTATGAGGTCAAAAGCCCAATATTGGGGCTAGAACAAATCAAAAAAGTCGAGTTTAGCGAGATTGATGAGTATTTTGTCTTGGTCAAAGGTCTCGATGAAGATGGGCAATTCAACGGAATCGAGCTGCGCTTAATCAACCCCTATGCCTTGCGGCAGGATTATTCGTTCGATATTCCCGTGGCAACCCAAAGTCTTATGGAGATTCACAAAGATTCGCGCTTGCGCACCTATTGTCTTGTGATTTTCCAAGAGCCGATTGAAAATTCGCATGTCGTTTTCCTTGCACCCTTGTTGTTTAATGAAGACAACAAAACTATGAGCCAAATCGAGCTCAATCGCAAAGAATATCCACACTTTGGAATCGCCGAGTCATTGCGCAATTATCATCGTTCGTATATCGGCGATTATGAACTCAAATCGCCTATTTTGGGCTTTGATGCAATCACAACAATCACCCTGACAAAACGTGATGACAATTTCATCATGGTCAATATTCGAGGCAAAAAGGCTGATGGCAGCGATAGCGGGATTGGAATGACGCTCGTCAACCCCTACATTCGCCGTGATTATGCAATCAGCGTGCCCAATGAAATGCGCAATCTCTTAGGGATTCGCGAAGATACCGATGTTGTCGTTTTTTGCCCGCTCGTGATTCAAGACCCTATTGAGAATAGTCTCGTGAGCTTCCGCGCACCCATTGTGTTCAATATCGAAAATCGTACCGCGGCGCAAGTCGAGTTGCAAGCTTCTGAATACCCCAATTATGGAACCGCAGAGCCGATTAAAAAATTCGTCAATTACGCGCTTTAATGCTACATCTCAACGAGGAACAGCTGCTTGCCTGCAAAGCACCTTTGGGGCATAACCTTGTGATTGCTTCTGCAGGTACAGGCAAGACCTCGACAATCGTGGGGCGCATCGCGACATTGCTCGAACGCGATGTTGCACCAAGCGAGATTCTCCTACTCACATTCACCAACAAGGCAGCACAACAAATGATGAGCCGCCTATTGATGATGTTCGACGAAAAACGTGTGCGCGGAATCGAAGCAGGGACGTTCCATGCCGTGAGTTATCGCTATCTTAAGAATCACACAAAGCTCACCCTCAAACAGCCCCGCGAGCTCAAAATGCTGCTCAAAAGTCTCTATCCGCGCTTTGTGGATTGTGATGACGCCTACAAGCCCGAATATCTCTTTGAACTCTACTCACTCTACCAAAACCAAAGCGTTGAAGGCGAGGGATTCTATGAATGGCTTTGCAAAAGGAATCCCGAGCATGAACCCTATGCACTCTCCTATGAATCGCTGTTTAACGCGTTTGAAAGTCTCAAAAACGAATATGGCTATGCGGGCTTCAATGATTTACTTTTGTATTATCGACAAAGAATGCGTGATTTGCCGCAATCGCCCTACATCGAAATTTTGGTTGATGAATATCAAGACACCAATCCGCTGCAAGATTCTGTTTTGCGTGCGCTTGCACCCAAAAGCCTCTTTTGCGTGGGGGATTATGACCAGAGTATCTATGCGTTTAATGGCGCGGACATTTCGATTATCGCGAGCTTCAAAGACCGCTTTGCTGATTCGCAAATTTTTAATCTCTCGAAAAACTACCGCTCGAGCGCACCGATTTTGCAGCTCGCCAACCGCGTCATCGCGCACAATGAAAGAATCTATCCCAAAAAGCTCGAGGTTACCAAAACGCAAAGCCACTCGCAGGTGCGGCTTTTTGTGTATGACGATATTTTCGAGCAATACCGCGCGATTGCCGAGAAAATCGCGCAATCAAGTACGCAACATGCCGACATTGCCGTGATTTTTCGCAACAATTCCACAGCAGACGGAATCGAAGCAGCATTGCGTGAACACGCGATTCCGAGCAAGAAAAAGGGCGGCATAAGCTTCTTTGAAAGCAAAGAAATCGCGCTCATGCTCGACTTGCTCACATTGTTTCACAATCCCAAAGACATGATGGCATTTGTGCAGGTGATGAGCTATGCCAAAGGTGTCGGGAGCGCGGTGGGGCGCGAGATTTATGAAGAGCTGCTCGAATATGGGCAAGGCGACGTGCTTCAGGGGCTGCTTGCGCCCAAAGCGCGGCGCGATAGGCTTGCACTCGAATTTGTGCAAACAGAGAGTGTTACAAATTTTGCTGCACATCCATTGCGCCACAGCCTGCATGAGCATAGCGCCCATTTTCTTGCACAGCTGCATACACTCGCACTTGCTGTGGCAGGAATCCGCAACGCGACCGCGCTGATTGCACAATGTGAAAAGAGTACTTTTTTGGGCGAGATTTTTCAGGCGATTGCGCGCACGCGCGCGCAGCGCAAGGACATGAGCCTCGATAAGGAACGTTACCTCGAGGCGCTCGAAAAGATTCACGCGAAAATCAAGATTCTGTCCGATTTGAGCAAAAACTACAAAAGCCTCGAACATTTTCTAAATGCAATGGTGCTTGGCAGCAGCGAGATGAACGAAGGAAACGGCGTGAATCTCTTGAGCATTCATAGCGCAAAAGGACTCGAATACCATGAAGTGTATGTCATCGACTTGATGGACGGCAGGTTTCCGAATTACAAGCTCATGGCAAAAAGCGGCGGGGCGCTCGAAGAAGAGCGGCGGCTTTTTTATGTTGCAGCCACGCGAGCCAAAGAAAATCTCTATTTTTCGTTTGCGCGCGCGCATCGTTCCAAGCAAATCGATTATCAGCCGTCTATTTTTCTTAAAGAAGCAGGATTTGAGATTTAGCTACATCCACTCGATGACTTTCGTAACCTCTGTTGCCTCGAAACAGCGAATGGGCAACGATGTTTTGGGCTTTTTGGGTAGAATCGCACGTTCAAATCCCTGCGCAATCGCTTCTTTGAGCCGCGCATCGAGATTGTGTGTCTCGCGAATGTCGCCAATCAGGCTGACTTCGCCCAAAAAAATGGTTTTTGCATTCAATGGGCGATTCTTGAAGCTCGAGAGAATCGCTGCAATCACAGCCAAATCAGCACTCGGCTCGTTGATTTTGATTCCTCCAGCGATATTGACAAAGACATCATAACGATTGAGTGGAATCTCGAGTTTGCGCTCGAGCAGCGCAAGCAGCATATTGAGGCGATTGCCGTCAAAGCCTGTCGTGCTGCGGCGCGGAAAAGACGATTCGCTCACGAGCGCCTGCACTTCAAGCACAAGCGCCCGAGAGCCCTCGAGAGCGACAGAAATAGCACTGCCAGCGGCGTTTGAACGTCCTTCAAAAAACGCACGTTGCGCATTTTTGGCGCTCAACAAGCCCTCGTGCTTCATCTCAAAGATTCCGACTTCGCTCGTGTTGCCAAAGCGATTCTTGAATCCGCGCAAAATGCGCATTTCACGGCTTGGGTCGCCCTCAAAATAGAGTACAACGTCAACCATGTGTTCGAGGATTCGTGGTCCTGCAATCGCACCTTCTTTGGTGATGTGCCCGATGATAAAAACGGCGATATTGCATTCCTTTGCCAACCGCATGAGCGCAAATGTTACCTCGCGCACTTGCGAGACGCTGCCCGGCGCTGCCGTGAGATTCTCGCTAAAGAGTGTTTGAATCGAGTCGACAATCACAATCTGAAAATCGTTTGCGCGGATTTGCGCGAGAATGGATTCGAGTTTGATGTCATTCAGCAAGAAAAGCGCGGGATTGCAAGCACCCAAACGCTCGGCGCGCTGCCGAATCTGCCCGAGCGATTCCTCGCCGCTCACATACAAGACACGCCTTGAAAGCGCAAGATTGCCTGCCATTTTGAGTAAAAGTGTCGATTTACCCACTCCAGGGCTGCCACCAACAAGATAGAGCCCGCCCTCGACAATCCCCCCACCAAGCACCAAA
The DNA here is from genome assembly GCA_947177485.1 of uncultured Helicobacter sp. Taxonomy (GTDB): domain Bacteria; phylum Campylobacterota; class Campylobacteria; order Campylobacterales; family Helicobacteraceae; genus NHYN01. The sequence continues at coordinate 6,349 of CAMWUR010000028.1, read as the reverse complement.
TCAAGCTCGTTTTCACATGAGCTAAAACGTGCGATTTGTTCTGTTTCGATGTCGGTAATCGCAATTGGGGCAGCTTGCGCATGCATGTTTGCGGCATTTTTTAGCGCGATTTGCTGCTCGCTTGTGAGCTCAATATAACTCTCCCAGCTGTTGCATTGCGGGCATTTGCCCACCCATTTTTGACTCTGTGCGCCGCAATGCTGACACTCAAACAATGTCTTTTTTGTTTTTGCCATGACATCTAATCGCGTGTGAAGATGGTATCCAGTAGAGATTGGATATAGGAATCTTGCTCAAATGGCACGAGGTCTTGCGCGCTTTCGCCAAGCCCGATATAGAGAATGGGCACGCGCAATTCTTTTTGAATGCTCACCAGCGCGCCGCCTTTGGGTGTGCCATCGAGCTTCGTGATGATGATTCCATCAATTCCGAGCGCCTCTTGAAACACTTGCGCTTGAGCGATTGCCGAGCTGCCCTGTGTGCCATCGATGATGAGGATTTTTTCATGCGGAGCGCCGGGCAGAGCGCGTGCGCAGGTTTGGGCGATTTTTATCAGTTCATTTTTGAGATTGGTTTGGTTGTGCAGCCTGCCTGCTGTATCAATCAGAATCTCATCAACACCTTTAGCAACCCCCGATTGAATCGCATCAAACGCAACAGCAGAGGGGTCATGCCCTTGTTTGTTGGCGACAATATCGATTTGCAATTTGCGCGCCCAAAGCGTGAGCTGTTCGATTGCCGCGGCGCGAAATGTGTCGGCTGCACCAAGCAGCACGACTTTGCCTTCGCTCTTGTAGCGCGCAGCGAGCTTGGCGATTGTCGTAGTCTTGCCCGCGCCATTCACGCCCATAATGAGCCGCACACATGGCTTGGCATCAATCGTTTTAGCTTGCAACCTATCATAGAAACTCTCGCCACGAAAGAGGTTGTTTAACGCAACATCGAGCGCATTGCGTGAGATAGGGTCGCCGAGATTTTCGAGCATCGAATCAATTAGAGAATATTCAATGTCGCATGCAACAAGCAGCTCTTCGAGTGTGTCTTTTGGGAGTTTTTCTGTACGTTTGGGCGCGATTTCGTTGAGCTTTTCAAACGTCTTGGCAAGTGCGTTTTTAAAGATTCCTATCACTCTGCTTCTCCTGTTTTGCTGTTTTTCTCGCCATCTTCTTGCGCCTCACTCTGCATTTCGCCCTCTTCGCCATTTTGTTCTAATGTCTTGCGAATATCAAATTCAAGCATTTCTTGAGGCAGCACGCCATGGTATTCAAGCACCTTGCGCCCGCTTAAGTCATAGAGGATTGTATAGGGAATATCGGAATGATTAGCAAAGATTGTGTGAATCTCCTCGTTAAAATAGGCGATTTTGAAGTTGATGTTATAGGATTGCAAGAATGCGTTCAAAGTGTCGTTCGCCGTGCTTTGTGTGAGGATTCCAAACACCTCGAGATGATTGCTATATTGGGTTTCGATGTCAACAAGATGAGGCAACATCGCACGACATGGCTCACATGCGATGTCGAAGAAAAACAGGAGTTTGAGTCTGCCACCTAGCCCATCAAAGCTCCAAAGCCCATCTGCGCTTTGCACGATAGTGATTGTGCTACCATCGGTCAGCGACATGGTGAAATGAGGCTGTGTCGGTGCTTGTGTTACGTTTTGTTCGACAGATTCTGTGCTATTGTCCGAGCAGGCTTGGAATCCGATGAGGACAAAGAGTAAAAAGATAAGATTGTGCATATTCATGATTCCTTTAATGATTAGCCGAGTGGGTTCAGAACATAGAGTGGTTCACAATCGCTTGTGCAAGGTAAATCTGCGAGATTTTGCGGCAAAGCAAAGCAGCCAGATTCTACGTTTTTAACAAGCGCAATGGTGTCGCCTTGTTTGACAAAATAGCTTTGTCCAAAAGCAAAAATGGGCTGGTTGCCATTGAGCGCAAAACTCTCAACCCCCGCAACAGGAATGTTTTTGGCAATCGCAATGGTTTGGGCGAAGAGATAGGAAAGCTTTAAAGATGTGTTGCTGCCTGGACCGCGCGCGATGATGAGTTGTGCTATCTCGCAATGGTTTGTTTGCAGCCATTCTAGGGCTTTGGCAAAGTTTTGCACAAGCGCGATGTCGGTTTTTTGGGTATCACAAAACTGCGCAACCTTGCAGGAATTGAGATAGATTCCAAGCAAGACAGGCGATGCTGCCGCACAAAGAAGCAATGTTGCTTCGTTCATACCTCGCCCTTGTTTGCAACAATCTCCGTCCCGATTCCGCTACTTGTGAACAGTTCGAGCAAAAGTGCATGTTCAACGCGTCCATCGATGATGTGCGCCTTTTGCACGCCCGCTTGCACACAATCGATGCATGCATCGACTTTGGGAATCATGCCACCCGAGATGACGCCATTCTCCTTAAGCCGCTCCACATCGGCGATGTCGAGGCTTTGAATCAACGCACCTTCCGAATCGAGCACGCCACGTGTGTCGGTTAGAAACAGCACCTTTTTTGCCTTGAGTGCTTTGGCAATCGCGCTTGCGGCTGTGTCAGCGTTGATATTGAATCCGGGGTGGTGGACTTCGTTGCTCGCGGCAATCGGGGCGATGACAGGCACAAAGCCGCCGTTTTGGAGCTGGTGCAGAATCTGTGGCTCAACATGCGCAATCTCGCCGACAAAGCCGAGCTTGCCATTGTCTTTGGGATAGCCTTGCAAAAGGTTGCTGTCTTTTCCGCTAATCCCTACGGCTTTGATTCCATGATAATTCAAAAATGCGCTTAGTTCTTTGTTGATTTCGCCCGCAAGAACCATTTCGACAACCTTCATCGCCTCTTTTGTAGTGACTCTATGCCCATTGACAAATTCGCTTTGAATCTGCAATAAATCGAGCAGCTCGGTGATTCTCTTGCCGCCTCCATGTATGATAATGGGTTTAATCCCGAGCATATAAAGCATCACAATATCAATCGCAAATTGCTCTTTGAGCTTGGGATTGATTTGCGCCGCGCCACCATATTTAATCACCATTGTCGAGCCATTGAACAGCTTGATATGCGGGAGAGAATCGAGAAGAATGGATACAATCTTAGAATACTTGCTCAACAGATTCCTTTATGCGGGATTCATTTGTAACTCTTTTACTCATTATAGAAATCTAAAGAGATGCAAAATGCTACCGAGTCATCAAAATGTATGCTAACATGATAGCATAGAAGTTTGAACAATCTACCTTAGTGAGGAGTGAGAATGAATATTGTCTTTTTAGATGCAATGACATTGGGCAAGAGCGATTTGAGCACGATTGATAGGTTGGGCAACCTCACGATTTATCCTTTCACCACGCCCGAAGAATGCGTGGAACGCGCGAAGCTCGCCGAAATTGTGATTACCAACAAAGTCGTTTTAAACAGGGAGATTTTACAAAAATTGCCTAAATTGCGGCTCATCTGTGTTGCCGCAACGGGCATGAACAACATCGACCTTGATGCAGCAAAAGAGCTCAATATCGCTGTCAAAAATGTTGCTGGATATTCGACAGCGAGTGTCGCGCAACATACGATTATGCTAGCGCTCGGGCTTTTGGGGCATACGAGCTATTATGATTCCTATATCAAAAGCGGGCGATATAGCAAAAGCCCTATATTTGTGAATCTCGACCACGACCCCATCGACATCGAAGGCAAAAATTGGGGGATTATTGGCATGGGAAGCATTGGGCGCAAGGTTGCAGGGATTGCTCAAGCACTTGGCGCAAACGTGAGCTACTATCTACGCGAAGGTGGCAAGACCTATCCATTCTTGGCGCAAAATCTCCACGACTTGTTGCGCAACTGCCATATCGTCTCTATCCATGCGCCGCTCAACGCACAAACACAAGGCATGATTGGCGCAAAGGAGCTTGAGCTATTGCAAGATTCATCGATTCTACTGAATCTCGGGCGTGGAGGGATTGTCGATGAAGTCGCGCTCGCAAACGAACTCAAGAAGCGCCCATTGTATGCAGGGCTCGATGTTTTCGAAAAAGAGCCACTCCCAAAAGACAATCCACTGCTTTCAAGCGAGATTCCAAGCGAGCGGCTGCTGCTCACCCCACATATTGCATGGGGCTATGCACAAAGCCGCAAACGACTGATTGCTGGTATTGTCGAGAATATCAAGTCGCTTAACTAGCCCAAACTAGGGCTAAGTGAGCAAACGCATGATATTTTGCTGCGTCATGTTTGCCTGCGAAAGCGCATAATTGCCCGCCTGCGAGAGGAGATTGAGCTTGGTATAGTTCGAGCTCTCTTCGGCGAAATCGACATCGCGGATATTGCTTTCGGCAGCTTTGACGTTCACCTGTGTCACGGTGATATTATTGAGCGTGCTCATGAGCTGCTGCTGCACGGAGCCGAGGTCGGAACGAATCCTGTTGAGCTGAATCATCGCACTTTCGGCAATATTCATCATCACCATTGCACCGCGCAAAGTTGTTACACCCGCAGAGATTCCGGTTGCGTTGTCGCCCGCAATCCGTATATTTGCATTCGCACCGATTGCCGAGGCAGTGTTTGCGTCAATGGGATTGAGTGTATCGCGGAGATTGATAATATCCTCTGCAGCAAGGTTGAATCCGCCATAATAAGGGTTTGGAACAAGATTGTATTGGGGCGGATTCGCTGTCGAGACAGACAAGCCGCGCTTGTCTTGCAACCCCAAAAATGTCATCATCACGTCTTGTCGCACTCTAGCTGGCGTGCCGTTCAATGTCGTGTAACGCTCACCACCGCGCACAGAGATAGAAATTTCGCCCGCGCCAAGCCTTGTGAGCGTCATGCGCCCGAAATGTTGCCCTGTGATTCTGTTGCCACCAAAGACATGGTCGGCTGCGCCATCTGTGCGGACGAGGATTCCGCGCCCGTCCATGCTCGTGAGATTTAGCCGCCCCTGCGCATCGATGGACGCCTGAATGCCTGTCTCCTCTTTGCGCGCATTGATGGCATTGATGAGTTTACCATCGCGGTCGTTGTCTTGAATGTCTGTGATGTTGCCAATCTCTACACCATTGATATTGAGTCCGTTGACATCGCCGCGAGAGACAGCGCCAGAGGCTGTCGCTTGGACGACAAAGCTCGCGCGAAGCCCATCGAGCTTCTCGGAATGGCGATTGATGACTTCAGCAAGTGCGCCATAGCCCGTGCCAGCAGAATGCGAGAACACCACGCCTTCGAGCTCAACCCATTGATTCTGTGTTTTGATTCGGAATCGAATGGGGTCAGTAACTTCCATAATCGTGGGTATGTTGATGGCTTGCTGCTGATGAAAGCTCGCATAGCGCATCGATGCCTCCCCAGTCGTAAAGGAGCGCACATGCCCGATTTTGTCCGATGTTGTCGGACCAATCGAGAGTTTGACGCTTTGGTTTGAATACGCCCCGACTTGAAATTCTTTGTTGGTAAAACTGCCCGAAAGCAGTGCCAAGCCATTATAGCTTGTCGTCTGCCCGATGTTGTCAAGTGAGGCGATGAGCCGCGTGATGTCTGCCTGAATCGCCGTGCGCGTTTTGGTGGTTTGCCCATCTTGCGCTGCCTGCACAGCCTTGACCTTGATTGTGTCAAGGATTTTGACCTGCTCGTCCATCGCCTTATCCGCAATCTGTACAATCCCGATTCCATCGTTTGTGTTGCGAATCGCCTGCCCAAGCGAGTTTGCTTGCGAGCGCAAGCTATCGGCAATCGCCATTCCCGAGGCATCATCGGCAGCTTTGTTGATGCGCAATCCCGAACTAAGCCGCTCCAACGCGCCAGTGAGCATATTCTGCGTGAAAGTGCCTTGCGCACGTGCGTTTAGAGCATGGATATTTGTGTTGATTTGAAATGCCATCGTCCTCGTCCTTCAATCGATACAATATTCATAATTGTGCATTCCCTTTGGATAATAATCGGTAAGAACGAAAAAACGTTGAGGGAGATTTTGGGCAATGAGCGCGACTTGCCGCATTTGGTAATTCTGTGTGCGCGCGATTCTGCTGCGCTCGTTGCACTCGCTCGCAATGACGTTTTGCCATTACTCACCAATTCTAATAAGCCCGACCACAGCGCACAACGGCTATGTTCGAGCCGAAAGGCATAACATAGACGCAGCGCTGTGGACAATTGACATAATACCAGCGTAGCGCACAAATGAAGAGCGTGCAGGGGTTTTGGGGATTAAGGGATAAGGGGATAAACTATCATAAGAAACGCAAATATGTTGTTATTTGCTTTGGCAACTAGCTCCCCTTGTCCCCCTTAGAAAACAACCACATTGAGAATCTCAAAACAAATCTAATGATTTGTCATTCTGAAGCCTTTAGGCTGAAGAATCTCATGTTGTCAATCATGA
>CAMWUR010000027.1 GCA_947177485.1 uncultured Helicobacter sp. | reverse complement strand
GGAGGTGCGACTTTAGTCGCACATAATAAAGTGCGGTTGAAACCGCAACTCCGATTGTCATGTTGAGGTGAAGCCGAAACATCTCATAGACTTTTGGATTTTGAGATTCTTCACCTGCAAATGCAGGTTTAGAATGACAAATCGTCATTGCGAACGTAAACGTTGCAATCAAAGTTGCAATTCTCACAATGACGATAGAAAATTTTCAAATAAAGGAGAATGCCAATGACAGCAGCCCAACTCTACAAAGAAGGCAAATATCAAGAAGCGCTTGTTGCTTATAATGCACTTGTTCAGACAAACCATGTCGCAGCAAACTATCTCGGATTAGCACAATGCTACCAAAAGCTTGGCTACACAATCCATGCAATTGAAGCGCTGAATGAGGGCATTGCACACAATCCGCAAGACATCGATTTGCAGTTTCTGCTTGCACAAATCCATTTTAGCGCGCACAATCTCGATGCTGCAAAAGAGATTCTCGAGCCACTCTATGCAAGCAACAAGGAGAATCTCGCTGTTGTTGCCATGTATTTGAATCATTGCATTGCAATGCAGGATTACCACAAAGCCACAACACTCATTCCGTTTTTGAGCAAAAAGGGAGGCAATCATATTGGAATCTTGAATAACATCGGGCTGGTTTATGTCGAAATGGGCGATATGCGCAGCGCAATGCAAACCTTTCGCAAGGGTTTCAAGGTTTTTCTGAACACTCCTCTGCCACCAACAAAGCCAAAGCCACAAGAATTTCTAGACCAAGAAGCAGGCAAAAAGGCGTTGCTCGCGATTAAAAAGGCACTCGATGAACTCGGTGTGCCCTTTTTGCTTGCTGCTGGCACATTGCTTGGAATCTATCGTGATGGTGATTTATTGCCGCATGATAAGGATATTGATTTGATGCTGCCATGGAATATCCCACGTTTAGAATTGATTGACGCTGTGTCACGTTATGGTTTTGTGTGCCATTCTAGCAAAGAGGACATCGCGGGCGAGAAAGGGCAATGGAATATTGTGCTGGTGCATCGCGCAAGCGGCGCAACCATTGATTTTTTCTTCCTTAAGCCCGAGGGCGACAAACTCGTGCATTCGATTTATAAAAATGGCAAAATTTTGAGCATTAGAGAGACAAACACGGGACGAAGTCAGATTGAATATGCAGGGCAGACATTTTGGACGTATGGCGACATCGAGCTGTATTTCATCGAGAAATATGGCGAGGATTGGCGCACACCAAAGGCAAACCACAATGGGCTCATTCTCTCCAACACCGATGGCAGAACCCATGACCCCCATGGAATCGGCATTGCGCTGTGCTATAACCATTGTCTTAGTGCGCTTTACGATGCGTTCTATAAAAAGGGGCATGGCTATACATTGCAGCTTCTAAGCGTGCATGATGACCCATTGCTACTCAAAGTCAAGAAATATCTCGAAAAGAATCTCAAAGAAGAATGGTATCCGCATATCCCCTATCGCAAGAACCGCACAAACAATCGCATGTTGTTTGGGATTCGAGATTAGGTTTTTTGTTTTGGAAATAGGAGAATTTATAGATATAAATCGCGTTCGCCGTAAAATATTGAATGCTAGTCATTCTATCTTTTTCTTTGTGCAAAAGTTGCACTCATAAATTGTGGGCTATTGATTGCTAACATCATATTTTCCAAGCCATTTGTTTGTTGTCGTATAATGCGCACAAGAAAACGGATTGCAAGCAAAACGACAATAATAAAATAAAGTGGCATATAGGCTGTTGCATTTACGCTTAGTGTGCGCAAGAAGGCATCAAAGCAGATTTTATATTCTTTAGAATCCATTTCTGCTTCAATAAGCATTTTATCTCTATCAATCTTTTTAACTTCTCGAGCGGCATACAACAATAACGGCAACAACAATGGCGAAAAACTCATTGAGCGATATGCAAGAATATGTTGTTTGCATGAATCGCTCAAAAAATGCGAATGTGCAACGCGTAAAAAAAATACTCTTGAATCGGCAAATCTTTTGAGCGCAAAAATCGCGCAAAAACCTACCACAATACCAATTAAACCAATCCACGTGATTGCAGTCATTTTTTGCCTTTTTTAGATTTTAGAATCTGCTTGTCTTTATAAATAGCATATTTGAAACAAAAATATATTATCGCAAACATGACAATCACGAGCGCGATAATAACCAAAATGCACTCGCTGCATTCTCCCAAATCAATATTACCAATATGAATGAGGCATTGCATTCAGACCTTTCTTTGCGTAATGCAAAAATCATACCAAAACAGCACTTAAAATACCTTGACGTTGATTGTGGTGCTCGATATGTGCCATGCGGGAATCCAAAGCGCGGTGCTGTCGTTTTTGTGGATTGCGATGCTCACGCTCATAATGACGCAACAATGGAGGTGCGACTTTAGCCGCACTCATGATTGAATGTGTGCGATTGAAATCGTACCTCCGTTGTCATGTTGACGCAAAGCCAAAATATCTCTTTTGGAGTATAATTCCATAATCCCAAAACTGGAAATGCTATGCAAAATCTCCGTTCCATGCTAACATGGCGCAATATTCGTGGCTCGATTCGAATCTTGCTCCACCGCCGATTGCGCCTGCGCACACATCTCGAAATCTCGCTTGGCGTGAGCTTTGCGATTCTTGTCGCGCTGATTGTGGGCTGCGTCTGCTATTTCTATTTCGATGCGCCGTTCGCATTTGCAGTCTTTGCCGGAATCCTCGTCTTGCTCGTTGTGCTCTGGACAACAGAAGCGCTGCCAATCGGCGTTACATCGCTGCTGCCAATCATTCTCTTCCCCGCGTTTGGAATCCTCGATGTCTCTCAAGCAACATCTAACTATGGCAACCCGATTATCTTCCTCTTTCTAGGCGGCTTCATGCTCGCCGTGGCGACCGAGAAAATCGGGCTGCACAGAATCATTGCCAAAAAATTGCTCGCGTTTTTTCCCAAAACGCCACGTGGAATCATCACGGCGCTTGGCGCGGCGAGCGTGGCGCTCGGCACAACGCTTTCCAACTCCACCGTAGCGCTTTTGCTCATTCCTGTTGCGCTCTCGGTAACGCAAGATTCCACCTTGCGCGCACGTTTCTTGCTCGCTGTCGCGTTTGGGGCAAGCATTAGCGGAATCACGACACCCATTGGCACGCCGCCTAACCTCATCTATCTCGGTTTTTTGCGCACTGTGGGATTCGAAGCGATTGGTTTCACGACATGGATTTTTATGATGTTGCCGCTCACGCTCACAATGCTTGCAATTATGGTTTGGATTCTCTCATGGCGCTGCAAGGACATGCAGCTTGAGAGCAATTCGCTTGGCAATGTCAAGATGACAAAAGAACATGTGCGCTTGCTCGTTTTGCTCGGTGGGCTGCTGATTATTTTATTGCTCAACTCGCCGATTAAGCCCTATTACAACGGCTTGGGATTCAACGAAAATGTCATCTTGCTTGCATTTGGGCTGCTCATGTTCGCGCCCAAAATCGGCTTTTTGGAGTGGGAAGATTCCAAGCTCATTCCGTATGACATCATCTTCTTGTTTGGCGCGGGCTTTTGCATTGCGATGGCAATCTCCAAAATCCAACTCGGCGATGCGTTCCAACAAATCTTTGTCTATTTTGCTGACTTACCCTTTGTACTGTTTTTGTTGTTTGCTGCGCTTGTTACGCTTTTTGCGACAATGTTCATCAGCTCCACGGCATTGATTGCCATTTTCTTGCCTGTCGTTTTTGCTGCAACGCAAAGCTTTCTTGATGCACCGACACAAAGTCTCACAATGCTCATCGTTACAATCAGCGCGGGCTTTGCGTTTATGTTCCCAATCAGCACGCCTCCAAATGCTATTGTCTTTAGCAAAGGCGGAATCTCGATTCGTCAGATGTTCTCGTTTGGAATCGTGTTGAGCCTCATTGGAATCATGCTTGTCATCGCGTTTGGTCTGCTCTATTGGAGATTTTTCTTTTGAAAATCCATGTTCCCTCGTTTGTGCAAAATGCCTTGCAAATCCTGCGTGAAGCGGGATTTGAGGGCTATGTGGTTGGTGGCTGCGTGCGCGATAGCCTGCTACAAATCACACCAAAAGATTGGGACATCGCCACAAATGCCATGCCAGACGAGATTGTACGCGTTTTTGCAGGCAGAGTGCAAACAATCTTTCAAAAAAACCGCCGCTTTGGCACGGTGGGCATCTTGTTTGCGTCAAACACAAGTGTCGAAATCACGACATACCGCTCTGAAAGTGGCTATGCCGATTGTCGCCACCCCGATTCTGTGCGCTTTGTCCAAACCATTCGCGAAGACCTTTCGCGCCGCGATTTCACAATCAATGCGCTTGCCTACGACCCGTTTGCCGATTCTCTCTTGGATATTTTTCATGGAATCGAGCACTTAGGCGCGCGGCAAATCGTTTGTGTCGGCGAGCCTAGCGCACGTTTTGGTGAAGACGCGCTGCGCATTTTGCGCGCGGTTCGATTCTGTGCGACAAAGGGCTTTTGCCTCGAATCGCGCACGCACGCGGCACTTTTAGAATCCCTGTCGCTGCTTGCGCACATCTCGAGTGAGCGCAAACGTGAGGAGCTCAATGCCATGCTTTTGGGCGATTCTGCTGCATGTGTGTTGCGCGATTTCGTGCCTGTATTGCGCGCTGTTTTGGGTGAAAATTGGCATGAGCCTTGTTGGAATCATTTCGCTGCATTGCCGCGAGTTTTGGATACAAATCTTGTGCTTGAATCGCGGCTTGCAACGTTGTTGCTGGATTCTCCAAATCCGCTTGCGATTCTCCAAAGCCTGCGCTACAACAGCGCGCAAAGTAAGCGCATTGCGCAAGCCATTGCGCATTATCCGCTTCAATCCGCGATTCCAAACCTACAAAAGGCACTCTTTATGCTTGGCAAAGACACTGTACAGCTCCTTGCCATACTCTGTGCCGCGCGTGGGGACATGCAGATTCTGCCCAATCTTGAGCACGCAATGCAGGGTTGCTACAACCTCGCGATGTTGAATCTCAAGGGAGATGATGTGCTTGCAGCAGGGATTGCACGGCAGCAGATTGGCTCTATTTTGCGCGCTCTATTATTTGATGTGATAGAGGGCAAAATTGCGAATGAGAGGGGCGAGCTCCTCTGCGCCTTGCGGGACAAAATGTGTTATAATACATAAAAGTACGAAGGATTCTAAGTGGTGATTAGTATTCCTGCAACAAGCGCAAATCTCGGTGCTGGATTTGATAGCTTGGGGCTTGCGCTCAACCTCTACAACCGCTGTACCATCAAACCATCACGTGTGATGAGTATTCAGATTCGCGGAGAAGGCGCGAACAATCCCAAACTCTATCGCGACAATGTCTTTGTCAAAATTTTCTATGAACATTACCGCAAATGTGGAGGCAACAAAAAAGACCAATTTCGATTCCAATTTGACAATCAAATTCCCGTTTCGCGCGGGCTTGGCAGCAGTTCTGCCGTGATTGTTGGTGCGATTAGCGCAGCATATTTGATGACACAAAAGGCTGTTGTCCCTGATGAGATTCTATTCCACGCGCTCAAATACGAACACCACCCCGACAACATCACGCCAGCATGTGTCGGCGGATTCACGGTTTCTGCGATTGCGGGCAAACATGTTTGTTATCTCAAAGCACCGATTCCAAGCGATTTGCGCGCTGTGGTTGTTGTCCCAACGCGTTCCATTTCCACAGCCTATTCGCGACAGAGTTTGCCCAAACGTTATGCCCAAAAAGATGTTGTATTCAATCTCTCGCGTTCTTCACTGCTCACTGCCGCGTTTTTTAGCCAAAGCTGGAATCTCTTGCGCGAAGCGAGCAAAGATAAAATGCACCAAAACATGCGCATGCAGCAACTTCCCGTGTTGTTTGAGGTGCAAAGAATTGCGCTCAAAGAGGGCGCGCTCATGAGCACGCTTTCGGGAAGTGGCAGCAGCTTTTTGAATCTTTGCTTCCCTGATGATGCTATGCGAATCCATAAGCGCCTTACATCGCAGTTTCCATCCTTTCAGATTCTATGCCTTGATTTTGATAACCAAGGTGTCCAAAAACAAAATGGCATGGATTAAGCCTATATGAGGTAAAATATGCAGCAAATCCCAACGAACATACGAACTCCTATCCGAATGTGCGTTTGTTGCAGGGGGCGATTTGCACAGGTTTCACTCTATCGTTTGCAATATTGCGCAAATGGCAAGCGGCTTGTTGCATATAGCGGGTTGGGTCGGAGTTTCTATTTGTGTTCTCCATGTGCAGCGAGTGAACGAGTTTGGGCAGCACTTGTTCGCGTATGCAAGGTTGATAAAAAGCAAAAGCACATGTTGAGCGAGAGTTTAAAGGAGATTATTTGCCAGTATCAAAATTTAGAATCCATGAAATTGCCAAAGAGCTAGGGCGCACCTCAAAAGAGATTCTCGCCAAGGCGCAAGAGCTCGGGCTCGCCGTCAAGACCGCATCGAGTGCAATCACAGCCGAAGAGGCGGGGCAGCTTGCGGATTATATCAGCAACAGCTTTGAACAAAAGCCAAGTGAGAGTGCAAAGACACATGTTGTTCTTGAAAGTGTGCAAGCGCCCCAATCAAACTTTGTGCAAGCCGAATCGATTGAGCTCAAAAGTGAACCCATTGTGATTCCAGATGAGCCCATCATCAAAAAAACACCAAAACCAAAAGAATCCGCGCCAGCTACGAAGGCCGCTATACGAAAGCCCGAAGAACCTACACCGAAAAAAGAGCCCGAAAAACCCAAAAAAATCCAAAAACCTACACAGGAAGTAGAAACACCAAAACCGCACGAAGAAGTCGCAAAGAGTGAAGCCGAACATATTGATTCTGCCCAAGCCAATGAATCTGTCGCACAACCACAGGCTATCAAACGTACAGGTTTGCGTATTGTCAAAAAGGGCAAGGACGACAAAAAGAAAGAAGCGCCCACAATGTCCACCACCGCGCTCAATATCCAATCTTTGCTGCTTGAGAGTGCAGCAGACAATGGCAAAAAACAAAAGCGCCGAATCGATAAGAAAAAGCCCACAACAACGAGCCACAAAAAAGGTGAGCAGCGACTTGATTTGTTGAGCAATCGTGGATTTAGCCATTTTGGCTATGACGAAGAGGAAGAGGAAATGATTCTCTTCGACCTCACCGTACGTGATGAGCACATGGAAGAAGACGAGCAAGAGTTTGAGCGCGCAAAACCACGTCGCGAGAATACCCACCGCCCATTCCACAATCACGCACAGCACAGAGACAAAAAAGAGCACAAAACGCACCGCCCGCCGCCTCCACCTCCTAAACCAAAAGACAATACAATCTACATCTCCGAAGGCATACGTGCTTATGAATTTGCAGATAAAGTCGGTTCGACACTCTCAAATGTAATTAAAATTTTATTTAATCTCGGCATGATGGTTACAAAAAATGATTTCTTAGATAAGGATTCGATTGAGATTCTCGCCGAGGAACTCAATATCAAAGTCGTTGTACAAAGTGATGACGAGGCGCTTGAGTATGCACAAGAAGAGCAGGAAAACCCCGAGAATCTTGTTACACGTCCACCTGTTGTAACGATTATGGGACATGTCGACCATGGAAAAACCTCGTTGCTCGACAGGATTCGCAACAGCAAAATCACAGCGGGCGAAGCAGGCGGAATCACGCAACATATTGGCGCTTACACGATTGAAAAAGATGGGAAGATGATTGCTTTCATCGACACACCCGGACATGAAGCCTTTACCGAAATGCGCGCACGTGGCGCTGGGGTTACGGATATTGTCATCATCGTGATTGCAGCCGATGATGGGATTAAGCCACAAACCATCGAGGCGCTCGACCATGCAAAAGCGGCGCTTGCCCCAATCATTATCGCGATTAACAAAATCGACAAGCCCGAAGCAAACATCGACCGCGTCAAGTCTGAAGCCGCCGAGCTTGGCTATGCGCCCATTGATTGGGGTGGTGAATATGAATTTATCCCCATTTCTGCAAAGACAGGTGAAGGAATCGAGACCTTGCTCGAAACCGTACTGCTGCAAGCAGAGATTCTTGACCTCAAGGCAAACCCACAGGCAAGCGCGCGCGCTGTCGTTATCGAAAGTAGCTTGGAACGTGGCAAGGGACCTGTGGCAACGGTAATTCTCAAAAATGGCACACTACATGTGGGCGATAGTATTGTTGCAGATACGTCTTATGGGCGTGTACGTGCGCTGATTAGCGACACGGGCAAAACGATTCAAAGCATCGGACCTTCCGAAGTCGCCGTTGTTACAGGATTTAACGAAGTGCCAAGTGCTGGTGCAATCCTCATTTCTGTCGCCAACGATTCGCAGGCACGTGAATATGCCGAGCGCAGGGCGTCCTATTTGCGCCAAAAAGAGTTTTCGCGCTCGACCAAAGTTAGCCTCGATGAATTGAGCGCGCTTGTTGCTGAAGGGCAGCTCAAAACATTGCCCGTGATTATCAAAACCGACACGCAAGGAAGCCTCGAAGCCATTAAAGGCAGCCTTGAAAAAATCCGCAATGACGAAGTGAAGGTACATGTGATTCATGGTGGCGTTGGGGGAATCACCGAAAGCGATGTTTTGCTCGCACAAACAAGCCAACACACGGTGATTTTGGGATTCAATGTGCGCCCGACAGGCATTGTCAAAAACCGCGCCAAAGAGCTCGGTGTCGAGATTAAAACCTATTCAATTATCTATGATTTAGTTGATGAAATCAAAAGTGTCCTAAGCGGCATGATGTCGCCTGTGCTTGAAGAAGAAAGCATAGGGGCTGCTGAAGTGCGCAGTGTGTTCAAGATTCCAAAAGTCGGTAGTGTGGCGGGCTGCTTTGTAACAGAGGGCGTCATTTCGCGCGGGCTCAAGGCGCATATTATCCGTGATGGTGTGGTGATTTCAAGCGGTGTGGTGAGCTCACTCAAACGTTTCAAGGACGATGTGCGCGAGGTTGCCAAAGGTTTTGAATGCGGGATTATGATAGATGGATTCAATGACATCAATGAGCATGATGTGATTGAAACGTATCGAGAAACACAAAAAACAAAACGTCTATGAAAAACGAAAAGATGATTCGCCAAAAGCGTCTTGAGGCGCAATTTATACAGCTGCTCAACGAATCTTTTGCTGATTTGGACGACCCCATATTCGCAGGCATTAGCGTAACGCATGTCGTGGTTTCCAAAGGCAAATATGATGCGCGCGTGTTTGTGCGCTGTGATGATGAGACGCAAAAAACAGAGCTTTTGCGCCATCTCAAAGCCGCAAGCGGTGCGATTCGTGAATATTGTTTGCAAGCTTCAGGTTGGTTTCGATGTCCAAAACTACATTTTGAATGGGAACAAAACACACAGCAACATTTGCTCGTGTTGCTGGATTCTATCGCACAAGAACAGAGCAAGCAAGAAGGCAGCAAAAAGGCATGCGGTGAATGAGCTGACACAAAAGATTGCCGCGATTGTACAATCGCATGGTTGCGAACTCTACGAGATTACGATGCCCAAAGAAAATGGGCGGCAGATTTTTCGCGTTTGCATTACTAAAGAAAATGGTGTTGGGCTTGCCGAATGCGAGGCGATTAGCGAGGTACTCTCGCCGCTGCTCGATGTTGAAGACCCGATTAAAGGCGAATATTTCCTTGAAGTCAGCTCACCCGGAATCGAACGTACACTCAAAACCCCTGCACACTATCGCGGCGCGATTGGCGAAATGGTGGCGCTCAAGCTGACCGACAAGAGCAATAAAAAGGGCAAACTCTGTGCGGTGAGCGAGGACGGAATCGACATTGATTGCGGCACATTGCAGCACATTGAATATGCGAGGATTGCAAAAGCTGTAACGATTTTTGAGTTTTGAATGGACGTTTTGCTTGTTCTCGCAGTCTGCACCTTTGTTGTCTCGTTTGTCTTGCAACATCTCGCGCTCCATATCTCGCTCAAATATGCCCTCTTTTTCGACAAAAACGACACACAAAAGCCGCAACGATGCCACGATTTCAACGCCTCGCGCGGAGGGGGAATTGGAATCGTGCTCGCGTTTGTGCTCGCCTGCCTCTGCTTTGCTCGCCTCTTTGTGCATTTCGATGGTGTGATTGTTGGCTTTTGTGTCGGCGGATTCTGCGTGTTTTTGAGCGGATTTCTCGAAGACATCACGGGACGCATATCACCCTTAATGCGCCTCTGCGCTCAAAGTGTTGGGGCGCTCATTGCGATTGTCGCGCTAGGTGCTGTCGTTGTCGACGTTGGACTTGACGTGATTGTACCCTTCGCGCTTGCGCTGCCCTTTAGCGTGTTTTGCGTTGTAGGCGTTTGCAATGCGATGAATATTCTTGATGGTTTCAATGGACTCACATCGGGTATTGCGCTGATGGCGCTTGCCATGATTCTCCTTATCTCTGATAATGCGCTTGTGCATGTGCATAGCCTACTTTTGTGTTGCGCGATTGCGGGGTTTTTTGTATGCAATTTTCCGCATGGGCGAATCTTCCTTGGCGATGGTGGCGCGTATTTCATCGGATTCATGCTTGCGCTCTTGCTGATTGTGCTCACGCAAAGCTCCGATATTAGCGCTTGGTTTGGCGTGGCGCTGCTTATTCACCCGCTGTTTGAGGTCGCATTTTCGATTGTGCGCAAACGATTTGTGCATCATATCTCACCTTTTGCGCCCGACAATCGGCATTTGCATAGTCTCATCTACCGCAATCTCACACACAGCAGCCCCGCAACCTCTCTTTGCCTCTTTGCGCTCAATCTCCCGTTTATGCTGTGTGCGCTACTCTTTGCGCGCGACACATGCATGCTCATGCTGCTTTGCGCCGCATTCGCTGCGCTCTATGTTGCGCTCTATATTTGGCTTGTGCGCAAATGACGCGATGATATTCCGTCATTGCGAACGTCCGTTAGGACGCGTGGCAACGTGCGTGAGTGATTTGGAGGTGCGATTTTAATCGCACACAAAGGAGAAGCATACCATAGAGTGCGACTAAATCCAGCCTCCGATTCTCCCCCTCCCTTGCGGAGGGGGCAGGGGGTGGGTTGTCATGTTGAGGCGAAGCCGAAACATCTCATGTTCACAACCCGAGATTCTTCAGCCGCAAATGCGGTTTCAGAATGACAAACGGGGGATTCTGTGCCTGTTGATTGCCGCGCCTGCTTCGCCTCTCGCAATGACGGATAATGGGATTTTAACGATGTCGCCTTACGCACAAAGAATTAACGATTGGGCTAGAAGCTAAAGGTGTAACGTGCAAAAATAGCATGGTTTTGCTTGATTTCAACCTCATAATCATATGTAACATTCATGATACTGTTGCTCATATTATCGTTGACCTTGTTGCTAAAAAATTTAACCCCAACATCGACTCCATGCCGCTCGTTAATATCCGCATGCACACCCACATTCAACATGATGCCTGCGGCATTTTTGCTCGCAAACAACATTTTCGAATCGAAACGACTAAATGCCAATCCAAGCCCTGCAAAGGCGGCAACATCAAAATCATCGCTTTGCTTGAAATAGTACAGCGCGTCCGCACCAACAATAAAGTTGATGTACTTTGAAGATTCTTCACTCTCATCTTCACTAATGATTCTTACAGGGTGATGCTCAAGCTCACCATACCCACGAATCGCGAGTTCGGGCGACATAAAATAGCGATAGCCTCCGATGATTCCAACATAAATACCGCTTGGGCTTTCCTCAATTTTATCTGACGTTGTTGAAGTCGAGTAAATCGGGTCCCACACCTCAAAACCGGGATTGTCAGGGTCTTCTGTCCAACTCGGACCCATAGTCGTTGTTGAAGTACTTCTCTGAATCGTTCGAGTAATCTTACTACTCCCAACCGACACCCCCACAAATGGCGCGTTCTTGTAGTCCTTCTCTTGTGCGAGCGCGCTGCCAACCAATCCTATTGCAACAAGAGTACATGCGATTCTTTTTGTCATTGTTTTCCTTTGTAATGAATTCTGGGAGACAAAATATATCCCCCCCCCACGCTGATAAAAAGCTGAAATTGTAAGAAAATATTGCAAAGGAATTGGAATTTTTGACACATTCAAATTGGGTTTGCGATTCTGTCTTGCCCCATTTCGTGCCCGTTTTTGCTACAATTCCACGCAAAAAAGGAGTAAAGATGACCCAAAATTTTAAAGGTAGGAACTAATGAAGAAATGGTTGCATAGCTATGAACGTAATAAAATCGTCTATGTCAAGGGCACCATCAATGGCAAAAGATACCGCCTTAGCACAGGCAGAAGGGCGAGCAAAAAGACATTGGAATATGTACATCAAAATTGGGAAAGCGAGATTTCTCGACTATGTTTTATGGGTGAAGAACTCAAGAAAAAAGCACACAAGCAAAGACAAGACAAGTTTCGGATTTCCTTTCAAGATTTTTGCATAAAACTGCAGCCCATCTGGGAGGCGACATTGAAACATTCGAGCTTTCAAACAAGAATGGGATTATTGCGCCATATTCTTTACCCTGCTTTTGGAAAAACTGCAATCCATCAGATTGATTATGCTGTATTACGTGAATGGTTTTTTAATTTTCGGAAAAAGAATGGGCAAAAACCATGTGCAGGTTATTGCGCCAACATCGCCTCGCTTCTTAGTGTCGTTTTTGAAGAAGCAAAAAAAAGTGGACTTGTGCCACAAAACCCCATGAATGGGCTCAAAAAGCCAAAGCCTTTGCCAAAAAACAACCCGACACCCTTTAGCCATGAAGAAATCGCTAAGATTTTGCGCTGTAACGATTCCTTTGTGCGCGATTTTGCGACAATCGCCTTTTTCACAGGAATGCGCACGGGCGAGATTCTCGCGCTCGCTTGGGATTGTGTCGATTTCGAGAATGACACAATCCATATCGAACGTAACGCGACATTTGGGGCGATTACCACACCTAAAACAGGCAAGCGCAGTATCGATATGCTACCAAGCGTCAAAACTAAGCTATTGCAAATGTATGCACGTAGAAAGAGTTGTTGGGTCTTTGTGCATAGTCGCAACAAAAACTACACGAGCAGTGGCAGCATCGCCTACCGCTGGAGTAGGGCACTCAATGAATGCGGAATCACCTATCGCAGCGTGTATCACACACGTCATACATTCGCCACAACAATGATTAGCGCGGGCGAAGATATTCTTTGGGTGAGTGCAACACTTGGACATGCGAACACGCAAATGACATTCACACGTTATGCGAAATATATTCCTAAACAACGTAGGCAGCGAGCAAGCATTGTGGAACAGAATATCGCGCAGTTGCTTGCACAAAATGGGAATGCTCTTGCAATATAAGATTCTTTGGAAATTTGTGCTAGAATGTCCAAAAGGAGTCGAACATGCTAGCTGTATCTATCGAGCCAAAAGATATTCCGATTATTGAACGTATGGCAAATTGTGTACGTTTTTTGAGCGCCGATATGGTGCAAAAAGCAGGCAGCGGACATCCGGGCGCGCCTATGGGGCTTGCCGAAATCATGAGCGTGCTTAGTCTGCATTTGCGCCTAACACCAAGCAATCCACAATGGCTCAACCGCGACAGAATCGTCTTTAGCGGTGGGCATACATCGGCGATGATTTATTCTCTATTGCATTTGTGGGGCTTTAATGTGCCTCTTGAGGAGCTGCAAAACTTTCGACAGCTCGAATCGATAACGCCCGGACACCCTGAATATGGGCTCACAGAAGGGATTGAAATCACCACAGGACCGCTCGGGCAAGGTGTTGCCAATGCCGTAGGATTCGCCATGGCAGCGCGCTATGCGCAAGAACGATTAGGCAGCGACATCATCAATCACCAAGTCTATTGTATTTGCGGCGATGGCGATTTGCAAGAAGGCATTAGCTATGAGGCATGCTCGCTCGCTGGGCATTTGCAGCTTTCCTCGCTTGTGATGATTTATGATTGCAATCGCATCACAATCGAGGGCGACGTGGGGCTCGCGTTTAGCGAAGATGTGCGTATGCGCTTCATCGCGCAAGGTTGGGACGTTTTTGAATGTGATGGGCATGATGCTATCAGCATTAACGAGGCGATTAATGGAGCAAAACAATCACCAAAACCCGCGCTTGTCATCGCGCATACAATCATCGCAAAGGGCGCAAAGAATCTAAGCGGTTCACACAAGACACATGGCGCACCTTTGGGCGAAGAAGAGATTGCGACATCAAAAGTCGCGAGTGGCTTTTGCAGTGCAGATGATACATTTTATGTCCCCGATGATGTGCGATTCTATTTTCGTATGCTCGAAAATATGGGCAGTATGCTTGAATTGCAATGGAATCTACGCGTGTTTGCGTTAAGCGAGGAGAAAAGAGCCCTACTTCAAAAGCTCCTTGTTGTGGATACGACAGATATTGTCTATCCAACCTTTGAGACAGGCAGCAGCATTGCAACACGTGCGAGTAATGGGCAGATTCTGCAAGCCATTGCGGCTGTGTTGCCCGGATTCTTGGGCGGGAGTGCCGACCTCTCGCCCTCGAACAATACATATTTGCAAAACGAACCAGACTTCCCACAAGGGCGCAATCTCCATTTTGGAATCCGCGAGCACAGCTCCGCTGCGATTACAAACGCAATTGCAGCCTATGGACTTTTCTTGCCTTTTTGTGCGACATTCTTTGTCTTTAGCGATTATCTCGCTCCTTCTGTGCGGCTTGCAGCGCTTATGAAGTTGCGCTGTTTTTATATTTGGACGCATGATTCTATCGGTGTGGGCGAAGACGGAGCAACGCACCAACCCATTGAGCAATTGAGTCATTTGCGCGCCATGCCCGGCTTGTATGTCTTTCGCCCTGCCGATGCAAACGAGAATGTCGCAGCGTGGCAGGTTGCGCTTGAATTGCAAGCACCTTCAGCATTTGTCTTAAGCAGACAGAAACTCCCCGTATTGCAGCCATGTACACAGGCAAACATCGCGCATGGGGGCTATATCTTGCAAAGCAGCTCGGAAATACAGCTTGTTCTTATGGCAAGTGGCTCTGAAGTCTCACTTTGTCTTGCTGTTGCACAGATTCTAGAATCACAAAGCATCGGTGTGCAAGTCATCAGCGTGCCTTGTTTCGATTTATTGCTTGAACAAAACGCAGAATACAAGAATCTCTTATTCCCGCCAAACACATTAAAAATTGCGATTGAAGCAGCACGTGCTTTTGAATGGTATCAATTCGCAGACCATGTCATCTCGATGCACTCATTTGGGCATTCGGCGCCCGGCGAGCAATTGTTCAAACACTTTGGATTTGATGCAGAGACAATCGTGGGGCAGATTCTAGAGCGCCTCCAAAATTCCTAGTGCAAACCCTCTATCTTTTTGCCAATAGCAGGGCATTGCAACAATTTTATACACAGCACCATGAGCTTCGCCTGCCTGAAGCAATGTTGTGGAGTGTCTTTTTGCGCCGATTTTTTGTGTGCGAAGGTGCAGCGTTGCCCGCAGCTTTTCGCAAAATATTCTTAAGCAGCGCGAGCGCAAATGTCGATGTGGGCGCGCTGGAGTTTGATTCCAACTTCCTTGCCTTTTTGCAAGATGGTGATTTCATCTTTCCTTTTCTTGATGAGCTCGCAACGTCTGATGTTTCGCTTCATGAGCTCGAGAAATTTGACACCTATGATGAATATGGCGACCATTTGCATGTCTTGCAGCAGCTGCTAGAATCCTATCTTGCAAAGCTTTCCGAATATGGCTTTGTCGATTGCACATTGCAAAAAGGTCGCTTTGTCGTTGAAATGCTCGATATTTACGAGCGCATCGAGTTTTTTGTCGATGGCTTTCTTTCTGTCTATGAGCGTAAGATTTTGGAACAAATCGCGAGCCACAAGCCGCTTTTGCTGCATTTTGCGACTGATTGCTACAATCTCAATAATCTCAACGCATTGAGCGCATGCGCGCTTGCTGCGAACCATAGCTACACGTTCGATTTTGCCACAAAACAGATTGTACATGCGCAACAAATTATGACACAACCACGCACCATTGAGGGCTATGTGTTTGCAAATCCTCTCAACCAAGCTGCTTTGTGTTTTGACACCATTGCGCGATGGGTACAAAGCGGAATCGATGCCGAAGACATTGTCATTGTGCTGCCTGATGAGCGATTCAAAGACACGCTCCAACTCTTCGACACACACCGCAACCTCAACTATGCGATGGGGCAATCGCAACGTGAGCGACCCACATACCAAACATTGCAAGGTTTGCGCGAGTTTTTATGTATGCCTGCCGAATCGAGGGTGCTTGATGTTCCTGCAACGTGGCAGCGCGCAAGCGAAATCGATGCGACAGGGCTAGATGCTTTGAGTGCGCTTGGAAAAATTTTTTGCGAGGACGAAGAGCTTGCAACATTGCTCGATGATTTGTGCATTTTCTATGCACAAATCGCGCCGCTACTTAGTGCGCGCACGCTCGATGAAATGCTCCAAATCGTCCTACTCGAGCTTGATTCGCGACGTGTTGATGATGTTGGCGGTGGCAAGGTGCGCGTTATGGGAATCCTTGAAACGCGTGGCATAGCCTTTAAGGCTGTGATTGTGCTTCATGTGAACGAAGGTCTCGTGCCGCGCCCAAATGATAAGGAATTGTTTCTCAACACTGCTATTCGTAAGGCAGCGCATTTGCCGACTTATAAAGACCGCGAAAACTTGCAAAAGCATTATTACTATGCTCTTTTACGCGCGAGCGAACATGCCGTTTTGGCTTGGATTGAGAATGATGAAAACAATGAATCGAGTCTTGTTTTAGAGCAAGAAATGGACGATGTGTTCCAGATAAAACGACTCGATGGTGAGGCACTCTATAAGCAGAGTTTGTTTGGCATAAGCCGCGAGATTCGGCGAGAACCCGAGTGTTTTTCTATCGTTCTCCCCAAAGACTTTAGGCTTTCGTTTAGCAAGATTCATAGTTTTGTGCAATGTCCCAATCAATTTTATTATCGCTATATCGAACAGCTCGAGACAGAAGACAATGGCAATGCGGAACTAGGGCTGCTTGTGCATCGCGCCCTTGCATACACCTACAAAACCCAAAAAACGCCCAAAGAACGTGAGAAAACGTTCTATGCTTTGCTTGCAAAAGCACCTCTTGCGGGATTGCAACGTTTTGATAGTGATGTGATGGGGCACTATCTGCGCGCTTTTTTCGCGAGCGAACAGAGGCGCTACAATGACGGCGTACGCACGCATGCAATCGAGCAAAATTTTTATTTTGTATGCGATGGTTTTGGTATTGAGGGCGTGATGGATAGAATCGACAAAGAGCCAAACGGCAGTCTGCATATCATTGACTATAAGCTCAAAAAACATTTTCATCACGATATAAAAGATGCACTGCAACTTGCGATTTATGCGCAAGCACTCAAGCACATGGGTGCAACGTCCATTCAGACATCGTTTTATGATTTATATCAGAATCAACTGCTCACGTTTGATTACACCAAGGGTGCTGCGCTGCTTGCCCAAACGCTTCAAAAGCTTAGGGGCGAAATCCAAATTGTGCCTACACCAAACCCAACATGCCGCTATTGTGCCTACAAAGCCATTTGTGGGCTTTGGTAGAATTGCTTGACTTTTGCGCGCAGTTGTGTTAGAATCGCACTTTTTGTCAGGGTAGCTCAGCTGGTTAGAGCGCTGGTCTCATAAGCCGGAGGTCGGGAGTTCAAGTCTCCCCCTTGATACCATAGATTTCCGCATTTTCTTGGTTTTTATTCCTTATCTTCTTGATTCTTGACAATATTTCAGCGATACTTAAGAAATAAAGCGATAGAATGCAAGTAATTCCAAATTAAAGGGGACACCATGGATCCAATCACAGGTTCAACAGCATTCAACACAACCTACATGACAGGCAACAACAATTTCAACACATCAAATGATGTGATGGCAAATCGCAACACAGCAGCAGAAACATCTGCCGCACAAAACAATGCGCAAAATGCTCCTGCAAATCAGGACGTTATGGCTGCACAAGCAAACCAAGACACAACAGCGGCTTCTGTTGCTGCAAGCAATAATTCTAACCCTGATGTTGCAAATGCGAACACAAATGCAAATAGCACGGATTCATTCCCACAAGATGGCAATCGAATCAACATGGCTGTCTAGCCACTACCCCTAGCAGCTCGCTAGGGGGCGCTATTCCACAACTTCAAATTCATGATTTCTCGCGCGATAAACCTTGACGTCATACTTGACCTGATTCTCACGAAACTTTTCGCTAAACCATTTTTTTGAACCGCTAAAGAGCTGATGATAAAGATATTCTGCTCCAATCGCTGTGCTATAATGAATCCAATCATAATACAAATCGACATCAAGGAGCGCAGCATACTCGCGAATATCGCCAATTTTGCGCCCTGTAACACTGCTCACGAACAAAAACAATCGGTCGTTTTGCTGTGTGAGCGTAAAAAGCGCATGGTTAAAGCCGAGTTGTGTTGTTAAAATTGTGGCGGGTTGAATGCGGTTGTAGGTAAGCTGCGAGAGAATAAATGCGCTATTATTAATCGGTGTGTTGAGAAATAGATTGCTTCCGCGCAGAATATTTGCTTGATACTTGAGATTGCGTCCAAATGTAGAAATTGTCTTGGAATTCAAGCTTTCTTCGAGTGCAACGGGAATGTGCTCTTGTTTAATCTCATTGGCAATCCGCAAACCTGTTGCGCTTTCATCATTGAATAGCACAGCGCGTGCTCTGGGCTCCATGAAGCGCTTGAGCGCGGCAATCTGCTCATGGTAGCTGATTCCACCAAACAAAAGATTGCTTGAAAGTGAGTTATTTGGAATCACTTGTTCTTTATGCACGGACGCAATAAAAAGTGGAATCTTGGGCGTGAGCTGTGGAATGAATGGAATTGCCTTTGTTGTGCATATCGCAATCGCTCCGCCAAAGCCACGATTCTCAATCGTGCCAAGCACTGTGCTTAATCCCTGCAAATCCTCCTCACCGATGTCGAACACCTCGAAGAAAAAGGAATACGGTTGCGATGTGAGATAGGCAAGCACGGTGTTGATGGTGCTAAGAGAATAACTGCCAATACTTTTTTTGGGCAGAATCAATGCGATTTTCACTTGCGCATCGCTATTTTGATTCGCATACGCGAGCCCAAAGCCATGTTGTTCCATCAGTGTTGAGAATGTTGATAGCAGGCGATTGTCTTTGATGTTTTGCCCAAAACGTGCGAGAAATGAAAAAATCTGCCCTTCTTGCAAGAGTTCGCTTAGGCATGCAACATCGCATTCAGTAGGATTTATATTGACCATTTCCATAGTCGGCAGAGGCAAGGGCGAAAGCCGCTGTTCGCGTGCAAAGAGGATTCCAAAAAGCAACAAACAAATCAATGCAACAATCCGCATGGTATTCCTTATAATAAACTTTTAATCAACAATAAATCCCGCATCGTTTCACGTTTAAAAGATGGGTTGCGTAGCAAAAAGCGCGGGCTATGAATGGGTATAAGCTGTATGCCTTCCCAATTTCCAAGTCGACCGCGCACGTTTTCAAAATCTGCTGGGAGAAAATGTTGCGACACAATCGCACCAAGCAAAACGATGATTTTAGGGCGCAATCTCTGCAATTGCTCAAAAAGATAGGGCGCACAGGCATTGAAACATTCTTCAGAAACATTATAGCCAATGGGCGGCGCACATTTGAGCAATGAAAGAAGCGCCACGTCTTTCACAGATAGCTTCAAAATTTTTTCTATCATATCTTGCAACATTTCTCCACCGCGCGTTTTGAGAATCGGGAGATTTTCTTGCTCCAACAGTGGCGATTCGGCAATAAACGCAATGCGTGCACCTTGCGGCATATAGCCTGCATTTGGACGTGCTTTGGTTTTGGCAAGTGCACACAAATGGCAATGCCGAATCTGTGCCTCAAGCTGCTCATGTGTGCCATTTTGCGGCACGGGCAATGGGTGCAATGCGACAAATTTGGTTCCACAGAGACGCTCAATATAGAGCTGTTTTAAACGTAAACATTTGGCGAGCTGTTGTTGGTGATTTCGCATGGTCTATTGTAGCCAAAATTCTCTTAAGCCTTGTATCAAAATATGGAATAAAAGTTGCTTGATTAAAAAATATTTCTTTAGAAGGAGACATGATGACTTCCATCCAAAATGGACAATACAACACAAACTCGATTCTTCCAAGTCATAACAAAGCACAAAATGAGCAGCTTGCCCAAAGTTTTCAACAACAAATCGATGCACTCAAAGAACAGCTCGAGATTGCTGAAAGCGAGACTGCAAGCCCAGATGAGCAAACTCTCTCAAGCGCAGTCGCCGAAATCCAAGCTCTCATTGCGAGCTTGCAATCTCAAAAAGCTGCGCTAACTAATGCGATAAATGATGGAATTGTGATAACAACTCACGAACTCATCGGCGATTTGAGCACACTCGAGCAGCCCAAAGACGATGCGCTTCTCACAGCAGCATTGCAGCCCAAAGGTACAGAATCTGCCACGACAACAAATGCGACAAGCAATAGCGACAAAGTGGGCGCATTACTCAACAAATCGCTTGTGAGCGCGGGTGGTTATCCGATTCCAAAAGACGCGAAACAATATGTCAATCCACTCGAAGTAGGTGCGACAACTCCTGCCGCTGATGCAAACACATTGCGTTTTGTTGACGAGCATTCGGGCAAGACGATTCAGCTGAAACTCGATTCTGATAATGCGCAAAAGCTTACCGAAAAATTTGGTTCGTTACAAGCAGCAGAGGATTATGTCAAGAATTGGTATTATGAAGCAGCGTATGGCGTGGGTTATTTGGAGTTTGATAGTGATGGCGATGGTACAATCTCACAACAAGAGGCAAAGGCACTTAGGGCGCTTGTTGCGCTGGGTGTTGAGCCACCAAACAACTACCGCTCACTCAATGACGCATTCGCAAATGATGCCGACAGAGACAGATTCCTTGAGGAATTTGGCTTTATCGATTCGCTTGAGATGTTCATCAATCATTCGATTCGTCAAGACAAAGACACCAATGGAACGCTCGAGTTTGCCGAGCTTGCAGGCAAAAATAGCGAACAAGTCGCCCAAAAGATTACAGAGCTGCAAGAGAGTGGCGCAGATTCTTTGCTCGACATTTTTGCGTTCAATCGTTTAATTCTTGGGCAAATCGACAATACTGATGTGTTGCTCTCACTCTTTGGCAACCAAAAGGGCGAAAGCGACACGAGCAAGCCAACTGAAAGCATCGCAAGCAAAACAGCAGAATCCGAAGATGGCGACACAGAACTAGACACGCAATCCATTGCCCCAGCGACGACAAGCCGCACAAATGGCGCGAAAATCACCGCCTAGTGCGTACATGCGCGTTCATCACCCATTGCGCATGCCTTGTGCAAAAGCTGCTTTGAGCCGTTCCTAAGAGCGGATTCATAGCAGCAAACAGCACTATTTTTCTCGCAACCAAGCAAAAACCATTGTAACGCCTCGTCTGTATCAGGCAAGGCTTTTCCTGCAAGATAGCACCCCCACACATCGCCGCTTAGGCATGCATGCGTGAAAAGTGTTGCGATTTTTTGCGGGATTGGTTGCGTATAGAGAATCTCGCATGCTCCGTCATTGCCTCCGAGGCAGAGCCCCGCCACACGGTTGATGTCCCATGCCCAAAGCGGCACACACAGACAAAGCCACAAGCACAATCTCATAAATGCTCCAATGCTCTTTGGAGAATTACGGTTTTTTCAGGAAAGCTAAATGCACAGAGCATATTGCCATTATAACAACCCGTGTCAATCCCTGCCATACAAGGCGCGATGAGCGGCATTGGCAGAGGTACATGCCCAAAGATATTAAAATAACGTGACTGAATCTTTGCAGCTTTGCTTGGTGTCAGGTTTGGCGGAATCCTCTCTTTGAGAACACGTGTTTCAAACTCGAGACTATGCAGTGAGACCTTGCCAAGCAGCGCATGCCCATAGCCATGCGTGATAATGAGCTGATGTTCTCTCTCGTCAAACAGCGGTAAAAGCGCATATAAAGGAATCGTTTCGAGATATTGAATATCATCGAGCATCTGCGATTCGCGTCCATGATAGGACATGAGCAATTCCTTTTGCGCTCTGCCCTCTTTGAAATTGTCAATCATGAGCCGCTCATGATTGCCCATAATGAGTTTGAAACCGTTCTCGCGAATGAGGCGCAAGACTTGTGCGCTTTGTGGTCCTTTGTGTACAACATCGCCAACAAAATAAATCTCGTCGCTTGGCTCGGGGTGCAATTTTTTGAGCAGAGCCTCAAGACTCTGATAGCAACCATGCACATCACCAATCGCATACAACATGATTGTCCTTTATTCCCGCAAGCTTTTGAGAAAGGATTCATAGAGTTTCTCGAGTTCCTCATTTTGTTGCTGCAGTGCTTCGTTTTTTAAGCTTGTTTCAATATTTTGCACGCGTTGGAGCAAAAAAATGAATAGCTGCTTACTAATATCGGGAATTTTGCCCATGTCATAAGGGTGTTTGTTCTCTTTAGTCAGAATCTTTGCTGGGATTCCCACTGCTGTGGAGTTTTCGGGCACAGAACAAATCACGACAGAGTTTGCACCAATTTTAGCATTCTGCCCGATTGTGATATTGCCCAAAATCTTTGCGCCTGCGCCAATCACTACGCCATCGCAGATTGTTGGGTGTCGCTTGGTTTTTTCAAGGCTCACGCCGCCAAGGCTCACGCCTTGATAGATTGTTACATAATCCCCGACAATTGCTGTCTCGCCAATCACCACGCCGATTCCATGGTCGATAAACACCGAGCTGCCAATTTGTGCTGCGGGGTGAATGTCGATGTTTGTGATAAATTGCGTGAGTCCCATAATCATGCGTGCAAACATGCACCAACCGCGTGTATAGAGTGCATGGGCAAAGCGATAATGCACGAGTGCGACAAGCCCGGGGTAATTAAAGAATAATTCGATACGCGAACACATCGCGGGGTCTTTTTGGGCAATAATCGCAAAATCATTACGGATTTCTCTCCAGATTCCCATTATTTTTCTCCATTGAGAACAGTGCGCAGATAGCCGTTTTCGCTCAATATCACATAGAGTTGTCCCA
Organism: uncultured Helicobacter sp.; assembly: GCA_947177485.1. Taxonomy (GTDB): domain Bacteria; phylum Campylobacterota; class Campylobacteria; order Campylobacterales; family Helicobacteraceae; genus NHYN01. The sequence continues at coordinate 5,782 of CAMWUR010000027.1, read as the reverse complement.
GTAGATCTTTGCGCTCCTCATCGTTAATGAGCGTAGAATCTTCGATTCGCTGACGCAGTGAACGTTCAATATCTTTTGTGTCATAGTCTATATCGTCCAAGACATCAAGAATTGTTTGCGCTTCTTGCAAATATTCCACGTTTGCATTGCCATCTTCGTCAAACACAATGCTCAATTCTGTGGGGTGTGTGAAAAGATTATGCCGCATACCAAGCACTTCTTGATACGCACCAACCAAGAAGAACCCCAAAAAGTATTCCTCTTTTTTAATATCGACATCATGCAAATACAGCGGTTTTTTAGCGTTGAATGCAATCTCGCCATCAGAATCGCATGTGATGTCCCACAGACTCGCGCTACGTGTAGGTGGGACATTGAGCCTATCAAGTGGCATAATCGGGAAGCTCTGCCCCAAGCCCCAAAAATCAGGCAAACTCTGAAAAAATGAGCAATTGAGCAAATAGCGCTCTTGCACTTCTTTTTGGATTCGAATAATATCGCTATGTTTCTTATGCTTGAGTATTTTAATCACCTTTTTGATAATGAGCTGCACGAGAATCTCGGTATTGCTGCGGTCATGCAAATCGATATAGCCCAAATCAAAGAGTGTGAGCAAGGATTCCAAATGGTCAAGGCTATCATGCAGATATTCAATCGCATACCGCTCATTGACATTTTTGTAGAGGTCGAGCAGCTCTTCGATAAGTGGTGGATTTTTTTCTTTGAGATTCAATACATCTTCAGAATATTCTTGTGAGAATAGCTCGAGCACGGGTGTAACGAGCATTGCATGGCTTGCTGCAATGAACCGTCCCGATTCAGTGTAGACATTGGGTGCGGGTTCTTTCTTGTTGTGTGCAATCTCACGTAAGCTAAAAATCACATCGGAGCTAAATTCTTCGAGTGTATAATTACGGTCTTGCTTGCCCTCATGTTGGTTGTATTCCACAGCAAGCCCACCACCGATATTTACACTGCGCAAATTTTTTGCACCCATTTTGCGCAGCTCGGCATAGATATTGCCCGCCTCGCGAATCGCTTTTTTGAGCGGCGAAATATCGCTGATTTGTGAGCCAATATGGAAATGAATCATTGTAAATTTTTTGAGCAAGTTCGACTTCTCAAGCATCTTAATCGCTTCGAGTAATTCTGTGCTTGTGAGCCCAAATTTAGCGTTGATTCCTCCGCTTTTTGCCCAGATTCCAATGCCATTGCTATGTAGCCGAATGCGCAAGCCAATGCTAGGGCAGGGTTTGCCCATCATCTTTGCAACCTCAATAATCGTCTCGAGCTCGCCAAGTCCTTCGATTGTGAGCGTAATCTCATGTCCCATAGATGCGGCGATGAATCCAAGCGAAATCATCTCTCTATCCTTAAAGCCATTCACCATAATCGGCGCGCCAAGTCGCGCGTGCGCCATTGCCAAGACAAGCTCTGCCTTGCTGCCTGCCTCAAGCCCATAATCAAAATGTTGTGCATACTGCACAAGCGGCAACACGAAATTGGGGAATTGATTGACTTTAAGCGGAAAAACAGCCCTGAATTTTCCTTCGTAATGCTCATGCTTAATTGCGCGATTGAATGCGTTAAAAAGCTGTTGGATTTGTTTGTGAATGAGATGTGGAAAGCGTAGCAGTAAGGGTCCGCGATAGCCATCTTCACGCACCTTTTTGACAATGTCAATAATCGCGGGGCGCTTGCCATAGTTTGCTTTCAGCTTGCCATCTTCGATGATAAAGTCATCGTTTGACCAGAATTGGATTCCATAATTTACCATTGCGCTTTGCCTTTAATCTATCTCAAAGAGGGGAAATTATAACATTTATTGATTAAAAATAAAATTGGATTTAGGATAGCACAAAAATGATAGATTTTGACAACCAAACACAATTACACATAGCAATAGACAGACTCGAACAGATTTTGCACTATCTCGGTGGTGGCGATGTTGAGCTGCTCTGTGTCGATTCACAAACAATGCGTGCAATCAACCAAGAACATCGCGGTAAAGACGAAAGCACTGATGTTTTGAGCTTTCCGCTCGCCCATGAAGTCGCGACAATCCCGCTTGGCACAATCGTTGTGTGCGCAGAAGCGATTATGCACGCGGCGGCAGAATTTGGGCACAGCACCGATGATGAGGCAGCGCTTTTGTTTTTGCATGGACTCTTGCATTTGCAAGGATACGACCATGAAAGCGACAATGGCGAACAGAGAGCAAAAGAAGCAGCAGTTGTGGCGCACTTTGGTTTGCCGCAGAGTTTGATTGTGCGGGCAGAAAAATAATTGAAATCCTATGTTATCGCCTATGTAAGCTGCCATAAACGCAAAATTGTTTGCAGAAGTTCCTCTCGAGGAAGCGGGATTGCGGCGAGCTGTGTGCGGTTGAATGTACGTTGTCGTTTGGCGAATTGGCGCGTGTGAATCGCGATATGTTCGGCGAGATTCTCGCGTGCGATGAGACCATCAAAATGGGCGAGACATTCTCTAAATCCGATGCTTTTTGCGGGCTGAATGTTGCGACCATACTTGTCGCAAATATTGCGCACCTCGTCTAGCAGCCCATGTTGCAACATCGATTCTGTGCGGGTGGTGATATTATGCCACAAATTGTCTCGGGAGATGTGCAGCTCAAAAATTGGAATCTTTGGTAGCATGGGCTTTTTTGGATTTGCTGCGAAATAGCATGATGGCGGCTGCTTTGTGGCAAGGAGAATCTCGAAGGCTTTGCGCAATCGGTAGGAATCGCGCGCATTTTGTGCGGCTTGTTTGTCGATTCGTGCAAGCAGCGCATGCGCGTGTTTGGGGCATGCGAGGATTTTGTCAATCCGCGCTTGTTGCGCGCTCTCTAGCGCATTTGGCGCGGGGCTGATTCCGTCTACCATTGCTTTGAGATAGAATCCGCTCCCACCCACGAGCAAGAGATTGGATTCTGTGTGTGCGCAATAATGCAGCGCCGATTGCAGCGCGTTTGCAAACACGCCAAACGAGCAAGGCTCATTGGGCGCAAGCACATTGATAGCAAAATGTGGAACGCACTCGAGGTTTTCGGCACTGGGCTTTGCCGAGGCGATGTCAATTTCGCGATAGACAGCAAGAGAATCGAGTGAAAACAGCGCGACTTTTTGTCCATGTTCGTGCGCGATTTGGGCAATCTGCAAGCCAAGCGCGCTTTTGCCTGACGCGCTTGCCCCGACAATGGCACAGATATGCAAGGCTATTTGCGTACCTTCGCGAGCGAACGATGAATCGCCTCAATCAGCGCGCCGCGAAAACCGCATGATTCGAGTAATGCCACACCCTCAATCGTTACGCCGCTAGGGCTTGCGACAGATTCTTTGATGAGCTCGGGGTGCTGTTTGTCAAGCAGGCTTGCAAAGCCATGAAAAAGCCCGCGCACAAAGGCAATGGATTCTTCGCGACTAAGCCCCTCGCGTACTCCCGCATCGCTTAATGCTTCGGCAGCCATTGCGAGATAAGCAGGCGCACAGCCGCTAAGAGCCATTGCAGCATCGAATTTGTTTTCGCTCGAAAGCCAGATAATGCTGCCGCATGCGCCAAAAAGCTGCTCGGCGAGTGCGATTTTCTCTGTTGCAAAAAGCGCTGTGCAACTTTGGCGATATACCGCAGCGATGTTGGGCATTGCGCGGACATGGTGCAATGCGGGACATGTTTTTTCGAGGCTCGCAATACTCACGCCCGCAAGCACAGACATGACAGATTGCGCATAGCCTTTGGTGCGAAAAGACGAGAGAGCGTGGGGCTTGACTGCAAGCAAGATGTTTTTGCCTTCTGCTTCAAAGACATGACCATCAAATCCAACGCTACCAAAGCTTGTTTGCCCAAATTCTTTTGCTAAAGCAGCGGCTTTGGAGATGTCTCTCCCGATGATTTCAAATCGAAATTGTTCATGGCATGCGCACAGAATTGCGCGTGCCATTGTTCCATAGCCCACGAGCGTGATACATGGGGTGTCGTTATTCATTGGTGAAAAATCCCGAAATCGGCTCGGCGATGCCATATTCTGGATATTTCATACTCTCTAACACGACTTGTCCCATTGTTTGGTTGTCGAAATTAAAGACCACAGGCGCGAGAAAATTGATTGTAGAATTTTCGAGTGGGCTTGCAATCACCATCATGTTCAAAATGAGCAAGCTCGTGTTTTCGCGGACATCGAGCAGCGCCTGAATGGCGATGGGCATTTCAAAGACATAATTGCGCAGCATGAAAGGGTTGACCATCGTAAATGTGGGTGCTTCTCCATCGCAATTGCGCAACCTCATGAACAGCTCATCATTTTCTTCTAGTCGCTCTAATGACATTCGCGTAACGCCCTCAAACCCAAGTATGGGGGATTTGACCTCAAAATTCATTTTTGCTCTCCATAATTTTGTAACTCGCCTCTTATTGTCTCCAAACGTGTCGTTTTTCAATCTGTCGAGAATCCCAAAAAGCTTTTGGGATTCTAGCCTAGAATTGTATAAAAATCAATTTTGCCATTAATTTTAGCAGATTATAATGCGCAAGCAAATTGAATCCGAGCTTTGACACAGCAAGGCGAGAGAAAGGGGACACGTGGTGCGAGTGCTTTTTGTATGTTTGGTGGCACTCTTTTTGTGTGCATGTGGGAACAAAGACGCAGAATACAACAAGCCTGCCGATTATTGGTATGAATCCATGCTTGCCGAGATTCGCTTCGGCAATCTCGAAGGCGCTGACGATAAATTCGCCTCATTGCAAAGCGAGCATATCAACTCGCCGCTCATCAAAGAAGCCATGCTGATTCTTGCCCATGCGCACATGCGCGAGAGTGAATATTTACTCGCGGGATTCTATTTCGATGAATATCTCAAACGTTATGGCGATGTATCCAATTTCCCTTTTGTGTCTTATCTTAAACTGCAAGCAAACTATTATGCGTTTGATAAAGAAAACATCAACCAACAGCTGTTGCTCGACACGATTCGCGAGACAGAGGATTATTTGCGCAAATATCCCTATTCACCCTATCGCGAAGCTGTTACGACACTCCTTGTCCGTATGCTTTTGAGTAATGCGGCGCTCAATAATGAGATTGCACGAATCTATGATATGCGCGATGCCGATGAAGCAGCAGAGATGTATCGCGACAGAAAGCCATATCCATGGATTGAGGGCATTCCTGTACAGCCTGTGCGCCTTCCGTGGTATCGGATTCCATTTGATTGGTAGCGCGAGATTGTGAAGAATCTTGCTAAAATTGCTATCGTTGGAAGGTGAGATTTTGCATAAGCCCCCTGCAAACGCAGGGGGGCGAGGTGTGAAAACGAAAAACACCTAGAGCCACTCGCGAATCGCTAAAGCGATTTTTAAAGCAAGATAGGCTATTATGAGCACGTGTTTGACTTTTTTCATTTGCATCACCTCCTCTCGCAAGGAGGATTTGCAAACCACCCCACAAGGAGCGGCAACTCCTGTGGGGAGATTCGCACCTTGCAAGAATATTCTATCCAAACAATCCTAAAATCCTTTCACACAATATGATAAAGTTCCAGCATGTCGACATCGTGTGCGCTCGATTCCGTACCTCCGAAAATTCCAAATTGTCATGTTGAGCGTTAGCGTTGCATCTCGTTATTACGAGCTTACGCGAAGCAATCAATGATTCTATAATTGCCCAACGTCATGGATTGCCACGAGGCTAACACCTCTCGCAATGACATTCCTATTTGGAGGTGCGACTTTAGTCGCACTCATTATTGGATTGTGTGCGATTAAAATCGCACCTCCGAAGATTTGA
>CAMWUR010000026.1 GCA_947177485.1 uncultured Helicobacter sp. | reverse complement strand
GAATCTGACGACCTCGACCTCGATTTGAGCGAAGACCTTGATTTGAGCGGGGATTTGGACTTGGGCGAAGACATTGCGCCCGAAGCTGAAGCCGATTCTGCAGCAGAAGAATCCGAATCACCCGAGAGTGCCGCGCTCGATGAAGATTTTGAGCTCGATTTGGGCGATATTGGCGAAGATGAAGCTGCAACAGAATCAGCAGATGAATCTGAAGCCGCAGCACCCGAATCTGATGACCTCGACTTTGATTTGAGCGAGGATTTGGACTTGGGCGAAGACATTGCGTCAGAAGTTGAAGCTGAATCTGCCACAGAATCTGAAACCCCCGAAGAGAGCGCGCTCGATGAAGATTTTGAGCTCGATTTAGGCGAGGATTTGGATTTGGGCGGCGAAGCCGAAGAATCTGAAGATCCCGAAGCTACAACAGACGTTGCCGAACCCGAACCCGAAGCGCCCGCGCCCGACTTGGGCGATGACCTCGATTTGAATCTCGAGGGCGATTCTGATGTTCCCGATGAACTCGATTTGGGCGATTTGCTCGATGAAGACGATGGTGCAGCAGACATCGAATCTGCCGAGCAAGACGAGATTGAGGAAACAAGCGCGCTAGAAGAAGCAAGCGAGGTTGAGGAAGTTGATGACGATGACTTTGAAGAAACGATTGAAGAAAACACAGAATCTGAACCCGCAGCAAGCACTAAAGATGAATCGGGGCTTGATGAGAGCGATAGGGAGATTCAAAGTCTCAATGAAGTCGAAGTGGGCGCAGCGCTTGGCGAAGAGATTGAGCCACCAGAAGAGCCCGAGATTGCGATAGATGAGCCACTTGATGTCGTGATTCCACCTATCGAATCTGTTGCCGCCGCTGCCACAGAAGCCGCCGCACAGGCTGCTACACACGAGATTGAGCCCGCACCAGCACCCAAAAAGGCAGAGGCAAGTGTCGACAATTCTGCTGCACTCGCGAATGCGTTGCAGGCATTGCCAATCCCTGCACTCAAGCAGCTGCTCAATGGTATGCAACTGACGATTACGATTCGATTCCCGGAGAAAGACAATGAAAAATAAAAAAGGTGCGATTATTGTCCTCACAGGACCAAGTGGAGCGGGCAAAACAACGCTTTGCGATGCGTTGTTCAAATCCTTTACAAATCTCCGCTTCTCTGTTTCATGTACAACACGTCCAGCACGTGAAGATGAGATTGATGGAGTCCATTATCAATTCCTAAGCAAAGAGCAGTTTCAGCAAGGAATTGCGCGCGGTGATTTTGTCGAATATGCCGAAGTACATGGCAATTTCTATGGCACACTCAAGACAGAATTGCAGACGGGGATTGACGTGGGTTGGTTCACGTTGCTCGATATTGATGTACAGGGGCAGATGAATATTAAAAAACTCTATGGCGACTATGTTTTGTCGATTTTTGTAACCACGCCGAGCTATAAAGACCTTGAAAGACGATTGCTCATGCGTGGAACAGAAGATGTCAATAGCTTGCAAGAGCGGCTGCAAAGCGCTGCTTTGGAGATGAAGCAGATTCCGTTATTTGATTATTTGATTATCAATGATGACAAAGAACGTGCAAGCAACGAGATTGTCTCTGTTGTGCGCGCGTTTTTATGCACAATCCCGCGCTATGATGTGCAGGGCTTCATCAACAATTGGGCACAACATTAACGCAATTTACCAAAACAGAGTATAATCTAAAAACCACGTTTGCGTGCATGTAGAAAAAGGAGTGTAGATGGGTCCGAGTGTCCAACAATTATTAATCGTTCTAGCCATTGTGATTTTGATTTTTGGGGCGAAGAAAATTCCAGAGCTTGCCAAAGGTTTGGGCTCGGGGATTAAAAATTTCAAAAAAGCCGTCAAAGAGGACGAAGAACCCGAAACTGCTGCGCCAAGCACACAGCCACAAATGCTCAACACCCAAGCTGCGCCACAGAATACGGCGCAAAATGCAACACAAGCTCCCCAAAACGTTGCGCAGCCACAGAATCCAACTCCCACTCCTGTGCAGCCACAGAGCACACAATCGCAAGGGTAAATTCCATTGCATCACACACTCAAGGATTATATCGCACGTGTTTTGGGGCAGCCTCGCGCCCAGATTCTCTTGGAACGTCCCAAAGAGCAAAGTTTTGGACATTACGCAACACCGCTTGCTTTTTTGCTTGCAAAAGAGCAGCGCAAAAATCCCAAAGACATCGCGATTGAGATTGCAAAGCAGCTTGAATGCGGTATCAATGATGAAATCTTTGCACAAATCCTTCCAATTGGTGGCTTTGTCAATTTTTTCCTCGCTCCAAAGCTCCTCGCAACGCTCGCGCAAAATGCACTTGCAAGCGGCAGCAATTTTGGCAAAGGGCAGCAGCAGGGCAAGATTTTGCTTGAGTTTGTCAGCGCAAATCCCACAGGACCTCTGCATATCGGGCATGCGCGCGGCGCTGTGCTTGGCGATTGTTTGGCGCGTTTGGCGCGGCATTTGGGCTATGATGTCTGCACAGAATATTATGTCAATGATGCGGGCAATCAGATTGCGCTTTTGGGGACCTCCATTTGGCTCGCTGCGCGTTCGATTTTGCACCTTGATGTGGCATATCCCGAAAACTATTACCGCGGCGAATACATCAACGAGATTGCGCAACATGCGTTACAACAATTTGGCATAGATTCTTTCAAAATCGAGGCAGACGAGGCAATTCTCGCAAATCTCGCAACAATGGGCAAAGACCTCATGCTTGATGAGATTCGCGAGAATCTTGCGAGTATTGGTATTGTATTTGATTCGTTTGTGAGTGAAAAAAGCCTCTATGCGCGCTGGGAAAGTGTGCGCGATACGCTTATGGCAAAAGGCGGAATCTATGAAAACGAAGGCAAGCTATGGCTTGCAAGCAGTACATTTGGTGACGAAAAAGACCGCGTGGTGGTGCGCGATGATGGCGAGCCGACCTACCTCGCGGGCGACATCATCTACCATGCAGATAAATTTCAGCGTGGATATGATGACTATATCAACATTTGGGGCGCAGACCACCATGGCTATATCGCTCGCGTCAAGGCGGCGTTGCAATGGCTTGGCTTTGATTCAAGCCGCCTTGAGATTCTGCTTTCGCAAATGGTAACCTTGCTCAAGGCGGGCGCGCCGTATAAAATGAGCAAGAGGGCAGGCAACTTTATTTTGTTGAGCGATGTCGTGGCTGATGTCGGTTCTGATGTTTTGCGCTTCGTGTTTTTGTCGAAAAAAAGCGATACACATTTAGAATTTGATGTCGAGGATTTCAAAAAACAAGATTCAAGCAATCCTGTGTATTATGTGCATTACGCGCATGCGCGAATCCATACCTTGTTTGCGCGCGCGCAAAAGTCGCTTGATGATGTGTGCGATGTTTCGATTGCGTCGATTCTCGCGGATTGTGGCGATTTGTCGAAAGATTGCACCGATTTAGCCTTTCTTGCCTTGCAGCTACCGCAAATCATCGAGGATGCGTTTGCAAGTCGCAATCTTGTCAAGATGACAGATTATCTGAAGAATCTCGCGGGCACTTTTCATAAATTCTACAATGCGCATAAAATCTTGCAGCAGCCAAATGAGCTCGAACTGCTCGCCCTTTGTGCGCTTGTTGCACAGACGCTTCGTCTTGGGCTGTCTTTGCTTGGAATCTCTGCGCCAACGCACATGCAAAAAGAGGACTAGATGTATCGCCTGATTCGTCCGCTTCTGTTCGCGCTCGATGCCGAGAATGCACATCGCTTGGTCTCACTTTTGGGACGTTCATGTTTGCTGCCTCAAATTCTTGCGCGCTGCTATGCCTTTGAGGACTCTCGGCTGCATGTCTTCTTGTTTGGGCGCGTTTTTGCTTCGCCCATTGTGCTTGCTGCGGGCTTTGACAAAGACGCGCAAAATCTCAACCTCGCTGCCGCGCTGGGCTTTGGCGGAATCGAAGTTGGGACGATTACCCCAAAACCCCAAAGCGGTAACCCGCGTCCGCGCATGTTTCGCCTCGTGCATGAGCAGTCGTTGCAAAACGCAATGGGATTCAACAACAGCGGGCAGGAGGCTGTGGCGAAGAATCTCGCGCCTTCTGTGCCTTTCGTGTTGCCTGTGGGCGTGAATATCGGCAAGAACAAAGACACGTCAAATGAGCAGAGCCTGAATGATTATGCCGCGCTTTTGCGCACATTTGCCCCGCTTGCTGATTATTTGGTGGTGAACCTTTCCTCGCCCAACACGCCACATTTGCGCGATTTGCAAAACGATTCATTTATCACCGAACTCTTTAGCTTGGCAAAAACCATTACGAGCAAGCCCATCTTGCTCAAAATCGCACCCGATATGCCGCATGATGTGCTGTTGCGTTTGTGCGAAAACGCCGTGCAAAGCGGGGCAAGCGGAATCATCGCGACCAACACAACCACAGACTATGCGCTATGCAAAAATGCACACAATTTTGGAGGCATTAGTGGGCAGCTGTTGCGCAGCAAGAGTGTTGAGATTTTGCAGATTCTCTCTCGCGCATTGTTTGGCAAAACATTGCTTATAAGCGCTGGCGGCGTGCATAGTGCTGAAGAAGCATACATGCGTTTGCGCGCAGGCGCATCTTGTGTGCAGTTATACAGCGCGCTCGTATATGAGGGACCATCGCTTGTGTATCGCATCAAAACTGGGCTTTTGCGCCTGCTTGAACGTGATGGTTTTGCACAAATCACAGAAGCAATAGGAGTCGATGTGCGATGAAGATGTTTTGGGCAATTTTTCTATTTTCAGGAGTACTTATGGCAAGTGTTTTACCACAACATTACGAAAAAAGGCTTGACAACGGATTGTTGGTTGTAGCGATTCCGCTTGATAATGGCACGGGGGTGATTACAACAAATGTATTCTATCGCGTGGGCAGCCGCAACGAGGTGATGGGCAAGAGTGGAATCGCACACATGCTTGAGCATCTGAATTTCAAATCGAGCAAGAATCTCAAAGCAGGTGAATTTGACCAAATCATCAAACGTTTTGGTGGTACGACCAACGCTTCGACAGGCTTGGACTACACGCACTATTATATCAAAAGCTCAAAGCAGAGCTTAGACAAGTCTCTTGAACTCTATGCCGAGCTTATGCAGAATCTCACGCTCAAAGATGACGAGTTTCAACCCGAGCGCAATGTTGTTGCCGAAGAGCGCAGGTGGCGCACAGAAAATGACCCATTTGGCTATTTGTATTTTCGATTATTCAACACTGCTTTTACCTACCACCCCTACCATTGGACACCGATTGGGTTTATGGCAGACATTCAAAATTGGACAATTGAGGATATAGAGAGCTTTCATAAGTTCTACTATCAACCGCAAAATGCGATTGTGCTTGTGAGCGGCGACATCAAGCCCGATGAGGTTTTTGCAGCTGCTAAGAAGCATTTTGGTGGGATTGCCAACACGACCCCTCTGCCACGATTCTATCAGCAAGAGCCCGAGCAAGATGGCGAGCGGCGAGCGATTGTGCGCAAAGAGAGCGAGGTAGAAATGGTTGCAATTGCCTATAAAACACCGCCATTTAATCATGATGACCAACTCGCGCTTGATATGCTCGCGACACTGCTTGGCAGCGGCAAAAGCTCACAGCTCAATGTCAAGGTTGTCGAGAAGGAGCGCCTTGCGAGCTCGGTGTATGTCCGCAATATGGACACCATTGACAATGGCTTGTTTTTTATGATGGGTATTGCGAATCCCAATGTGAGCGCAAAAAAGGTCGAGGAATCGATTCTTGCACAGATTCATAAGCTCCAAAAGGGCGAGATTAGCGACAAAGAGATTGCGAAAGTCAAAAAAGCGCTCAAAATACAATTTGTCAATGCGATTGAAAATAGCAGTATGATTGCAAGCGTTTTTGGCAATTATTACGTCAAAGGCGACATCGGACCCTTGGTTGGATTTCAGGAAAAATTGGAACGCATTAGCAAGAAAGATTTATTGCGCGTTGCAAATCAATATTTCACCAAAGACACACGCACGATTGTGATTCTAAAGAGGTAGTTATGCAAGTTATGGGCTGTATGAGTGCGCTCGTTACACCATTTAAAAATGGCAAGCTCGATGCGCAAACCTATGAATTTCTCATCAAACGACAGATTGAATCAGGCATGGACGCTGTTGCGCCTGTGGGCACAACGGGCGAAAGCGCGACACTCTCGCACAGCGAACACAAAGAATGTATCGAAATCGCTGTGCAGACTTGCAAGGGCAGCGGTGTGGCTGTGCTCGCTGGTGCGGGGAGCAACGCGACAAAAGAGGCGATTGACCTCGCATGCTTTGCGCAAAAGATTGGTGCAGATAGCCTTTTGTGTGTTACACCCTATTACAACAAGCCCACACAATCAGGGCTGCTCGCGCATTATATGGCAATCGCCGAATCTGTCGAGATTCCGATTATGCTCTATAATGTTCCATCGCGCACGGGCGTGAGCCTTGAGCCTCAAACAATTCTCGAGCTTGCCAAGATTCCCAATATCTATGCGGTGAAAGAGGCGAGCGGCAATGTGGAACGCGTTATCGAGCTCAATGCGAGTAACCCAAATCTGCGAATCTTCAGTGGTGAGGATAGCCTAAACTATCCTATTCTCGCTTGTGGGGGCTCGGGAATGGTCTCGGTAACGGGCAATCTCTTGCCCAAACGCATTGTAGCGCTCCAAAGGGCTGTAGATTGTGGAGATTTCAAGCAGGCGCGCGCATTGAACAATACGCTTTATCCGCTCAACAAGGCGTTGTTTCTCGAATCCAATCCGATTCCAATCAAAGCAGCGATGTATATTGCTGGGCTTTTGCCACGTTTGGAATATCGCCTGCCATTGGTAGAACCGAGTAAGCAAACTTATGATATACTTCAGAATCTTATCCAATCTTATGACGAGGTACAATAGATGAGCATGAAAGGCAAAACTTTAGTGATAAGCGGCGCAACACGAGGAATTGGCAAGGCTATCTTATATCGTTTCGCTAAAGAAGGGGTGAATGTTGCTTTCACCTACAATAAAAACGAGGAAGAGGCACAGAAGATTCGGCAAGATGTTGAACAGCAATACGGCATCAAGGCGCGATTCTACCCACTGAATGTGCTCGAACCAGAACAATACAAAGACCTTTTTGTCGAAATTGATAAAGATTTTGAGCAAGTGAATTTTTTTATTAGCAATGCAATCATTTATGGGAAAAGCGTTGTAGGCGGGTTCGCGCCGTTTATGCGGCTCAAACCCAAAGGGCTCAACAATATCTACACAGCAACAGTGCTTGCTTTTGTCGTGGGTGCACAAGAGGCAGCAAAGCGCATGAAAGAGGTTGGCGGAGGCAGCATTATCTCGCTTAGCTCGACAGGCAATCTCGTCTATATGCGCAATTATGCAGGACATGGCAATTCTAAAAATGCTGTGGAAACAATGGTCAAATATGCCGCAGCCGAGCTTGGTGAATGGAAGATTCGCGTGAATGCCGTGAGCGGTGGTCCAATCGACACGGACGCACTCAAGGCATTCCCCGATTATGCCGAAATCAAAGCAAAAGTCGAGGAAAAATCGCCGCTCAATCGCATGGGCTATCCAAATGATATTGCGGGCGCTTGCTATTTTTTGTGCAACGAAACCGAAAGCGCATGGCTCACAGGACAAACAATTGTGATTGATGGAGGGACAACCTTTCAATGAGTTGCCCAATGGCATAAAATATGAAAAATGCACCGAATCTTTTGAGCTTTTTACGTATCTTTTTGTCGTTTGTTCTCTTGACGTTTATACTCTATCGCGATTGCTTGTTTCCAAACATCGACCCAAGCTATCGCGATTATTTTATATGTCTTGTCTTCATCATCGCAAGCATCACCGATTTTTTCGATGGATTCATCGCCCGCGAATACCATACCACGACAACCTTTGGCGAGGTTTTTGACCCGCTTGCCGATAAAATGCTCATGCTTGCAGCATTTTTGGGCTTGCTCATTCTTGCTCGTGCCGATGTGTGGGCTGTGTTTTTGATTCTAAGCCGCGAGTTTTTCATCACAGGTTTGCGTGTGGTGGCGATTAGCAAAGGCAAAAACATTGCCGCGTCATCGCTTGGCAAAACCAAGACAACCCTGCAAATCAGCGCGATTAGTTTTTTGCTGATGAACGAAATCTGGTTTGGGACTATCTTGCTCTGGCTCGCTGTGGCTGTAACGCTCTATTCAGGCTATGATTATTTGCGTGCCTACCTTATTACAAAGGACTAAAATGCCGCTCGTTTTTTCGTTGTTATGTCTCGTCTTGTTCGCAAGCCTCGCCTTTTTTGCGTGGGGATATTTTGTTGCGCTGTTCTTGCTCGCGTTTATGGTGCTATTCCATGAGTTTGGGCATTTCCTTGTCGCACGTCTTTGTGGCGTTCGTGTTGAGGTGTTTAGCGTGGGCTTTGGCAGGCGCGAATGGTGTCTTTGGCGCGGCAAATGGGGGGCGACAGAATATCGAATCGCACCCATTATGCTTGGTGGCTATGTCCAAATGCTCGGGCAAGACGACACAGACCCAACTAAGCGCGATGATTCCCCCGAAAGCTACACGCAAAAATCGCCCTTGCAGCGCATCGCGATTCTGCTCGCTGGACCTTTTGCGAACCTTTTGCTTGGTTTTCTTGCACTTGTCGTGGCTGTGTGGATTGGCAAAATGGAGATTACGCCAAAGATTGCCGCGCCCGAGCCTAGCTCCCCCGCTTTTGTCGCGGGCTTGCGCGAGGGCGATGAGATTGTGCGCGTGAATGGCGCGCGCGTGCAGAGTTGGAACGAGTTGAGCAAGGCGATTCAGGCGAGTGCAATTGGTGCGCCACTCTCTATCGAGGTTATGCGCGATTCCGCGCCACTTTCGCTTTCGCTTGTTCCGAGCGTGCGCGAGCTGCCTAATCTCTTTGGTGAGCTAGAAAGTCGCCCCATCATCGGAATCCGCCCATTGGGCGAAACACGCGTTGTGCGCTATGGCTTTTGGGACGGAATCGCGAAAGGCTATGCGAGCGCGCTCGAGCTCTCATCACTTATGATAGTCGGAATCGGCAAGATTTTTACGCAAGTCGTGCCTGTTTCGGAGGTTGGCGGGGTTGTGATGGCTGTGCAGACCATTTCGCTTGCCGCCGAGAATAGCCTTGTTGCCGTGCTGTGGATTGGTGCGCTGATTTCGCTCAATCTTGGAATCATCAATCTTTTACCCATTCCGATGCTCGATGGTGGGCATATTGTGCTCAATCTCTACGAGCTTATCGCTCGCCATGTGCCGAGCGAAAAGGCGCTAAGTCGCTTTGCGATGTTTGGCGCTGTGATTCTGTTTGCGCTCATGGCGTTGGGGCTCTACAACGACATCAGTCGAATCGTGCAGGGGGTGGGGTAAACTGTTTGGAATCGCATGTGGGATTCCAGATTGCGAGCGAGCAACGCGAATGTGGCAATCGATAGGCAAAAAATCCCAAATATTGCCCCCTTTTTGTCATTCTGAACTCGCATAAGTGAGTGAAGAATCTCGGATTATGGGAATCATGAGATGTTTCGCTCATGCTCAACATGGCAAGTAGAATCTTTGGAGGTGCGATTTCAATCGCACATTATTATGAGAATCGCATACCAAGTGCGACTAAAGTCGCACCTCCGCATTATGATTTTCTTAAGCTTTATGATGATTAGGATTGCTATATTTAAACATAAGGAGTCAATCATGACAAAAGGAATCACAAAGTTCTTCATGAGCGCAGCATTGTTTGCAGGCATTGCAACTGCCAACACAGACCTATTTGCCAAGCTATCCAATGGCGCAATGAGTGATAAAGACGCAGGGATTGCAGAACTAAGCAGAGAGCAAAAGGCGAAAGTGGTTGGGGGGTATACTGTTAGTAGAACAATGTTGTTCACTGGATTTGATGGTTATTTTACTAATCCAAAGAAATACCAAACAGGTTTATTTATTAACCTGAATAAAGATGAAATAAAAAATCATTTTAATGGTGTTCTATTTCCAAGCAATGAAACTTTAGTCATGATTACACGTTATCATTATAATACGAGAGGATACACGAATGATTTTTACATATATAGTAAAATTTCTGGTAAAACGAGAACGTTACCATGGAATAATTTGTTGACTACAATTTTATATAAAGAAAAAGATATGGCAGAGAAACGTAATTATTCTATGCGTTTCATTAAATACTGAAAAGATTGCATTAGATGAAAGTAGAGGGAGGGCAAACAACATTATATTTGATACATGGAACAATTTTTGCTTGAATATTCCCAAACAGGCAAGGAGAAACAATGCTCATTAACACTCGCGCTGCGAATCAAAACTTGAGCTTTGGGCAAGCGTTAGCAAACAAGAACGATTCGCAAAATTCTGCTTTCGTTTTGCCTTTTGTACAAACCATAAGCGAGGATTCTATTTTTACAGAAACGTTCAAAACAAATTCATATATACCGCAAAATATGATAGAGTTGCGTGAAAATTTTGGTGTTTTGGAGAAAATCAAGAATGCCGAGCAAGCTCCAAAGATTCTAGGATTTCCACTTGACGAAGAGGGCTATTTAACCGCAACATTCAACAATGCGGCAGGGATTCCTGAAAGTTTCAAGATTCATGGCGATACGATTTTGGACATGATGAGAGACGCAAGAGTACAACTCTCAAGCCCAGAGGATTTGGTAGGTTATTTTAAAACAACTTATACACGATTGCAAGAGATGATGGGAGAAAAACTCTATACAACAACAGGATTTTTCACCCAAGAACAGCTCGATTCTATGCCCCATGCATTTGTTACACATGATGGGAGTTTTGGGGGAGAGGTTCAGAAACTCTACACGCAAGAAGATGTTGCAAATTCTGTCTTCGAAATACGTTATGGTGATGGGAGAAGATATTACAACGACCCCAAAAGTTATTATGGAATCTTGCAGCTAGAACCAAAGGCACATTATATTGTTCCACATAAAGATGGACCCAATCAATCTGGTTGGTCTTCTGAAAAATATCTTGATGAAAATGGCAATCTCTCGCAGGGCGGATTATTGGCTTTTGCAGTGCAGGAAGGAAGCATGTATGTCAATCAAAAACCCGATTTCTATACGCAATCTTACTATGATATAGAAGAAGGGAAAATGACAATAGAAGAATACATTCAGCAATATGCAAAAGGTGATTTTTTGCCAAAAGACGAACAATGGGGACATCAGGAAAATGCGAAAAAAAATATCGCTATGGCATCGTGGATTCAGGATAAGGGATTTAGCAAAAAAGATTTGAATGAAATGGACAAGAAAGATTTTGAGAAACTTCAAAATAATTTTCGTGATTTACTCTTTATATCTTGGAAAATTGAAGAAAAAGAAGAGATGTCTAAAATGACAAAAACGACTTTTAATATAGATGATTTTATTTTGGAACTCTTTGCGAAAGATGAAATGTTGAATCAAGATTTGCTCGATGTCCCCGATTTATTATTTGAAGAAATAGAGAGAAAAAGGCAACTTGAGGACGAAAATTATCAACCTACGAAAAAAGAAAAAGAGACACTCACCCAAAAGGTGAAAAATGCCGGTGCTGCCCTTGCAAAGGTTGAGCAGTTTTTGAAAACGGCATAGCAACAGACTGAAGCCGCATTTGCAGCTGAAGAATCTCAAAACATCGGAGGTGCGACTTTAGTCGCACTTTTTGGTGTGCGATTCTTGTTGATGTGCGGTTAAAAGCGCACCTCTGCTATTGTGTCATTGCGAGCGAGCAGCGCGAGCGCGGCAACCAACAGGCAAAGAATCCCAACATACTCAACTATCACACAAAATTTATATTAATTTAAGTTTTATGATGATATGATTGCTGCATTTAAATACAAAGGAGTCAACAAGGACAAAAGGCATTACGAAATTCTTCATCGGGGCAGCATTGTTCGCAGGCGTTGCAACCGCCGACACAGACCTATTCGCCAAGCTTTCTAACGGAGCAATGAGCGACAAGGGCGAGGGAATCACAGAGCTTACGCTTGAGGAGAAAAAACATGTTAAGGGTGGAATGTATTACGCAGAAACACGTTACGCCTTTGATACGCGCAATATAACGGGCATTTCATTCTCATGTCAATATGGCTGTACAGATAATGAGAGTCGATGGTATCAACAAGGTGTGCGGGCAAGCTTTGAACGCATTGTGCTTGTAACAAGCTACCAGACTAAACTTAATGGAGAGGGATATTATACCCATAATTTCTACATAACGAACATTATGGAACAACAAGGCAAACTTTATCGTCAAGTTTGGGGCAAAGTTACTGAAGAGATACTTAGTCAGTATAGAACAACCGCTCAAAATTTGAACTATGCTAGAAGGCTAGGAATGTGGTAATGTTTATTGTGTTACGGCAGTTCTAAAAACTTATGGAATGGTTTTTGCTTGGCTATTGAAAGTTTTTATTTCAAGGAGCAAGCAATGAATCATATCCAAACAAGCAGCCGATTTGACAGAACGTTGCAAGCCTCGCCATGGCGACAAAGCGAGGTAATGCAAAGCACACAAGGCTTTGCGCCACTCTTGCAAAATAAAGAGCGGGCTGTAAAAGAAGTTGATGAAGCAGATTTGGCGATTCAACAAAAAATCGATAAAGAGATTGAATCGATGACGTATCTTATGTACCCTATCAAACCAATGGAATCTGACATAGAATCTATGGAAAATTTTTCTCTTAATGATTTGTATGATTTGAGCAAAAAACGAACGAGTAGTATTTCGACTCTTGAATATGAAGGGCAGATTGAAAATCTTCAAAAACTTCGCAATGGTAGCGCCGAAAATCGTGCAACATGGGATAGAATCGACAAGCTCCTTAGTTCTAATGGCGAGAATCAGAATCTACAAGTTTTGGGTTTGCGTCAAGCAGCGCTTGAAATGATTCTTGCGGGCGCAGGAGATGTCGCAGAAGAGATAGTTCGAAACGCCGTTGCAAATGATGATGTTGCCACTCTCGATAAACTCTTTCAAAACTCTTTTTCCGAACAAACCTACCAACAACACCTTAAAAATGGGCTTGCTCTTGTCGCGTTTGATGCAAATGCAGATGACCCAGAATATCAAAAACTCCTTTCACAATACAAAAAAGATATTTTTGCAAGTACAACACGTGATGAGATTCTGCAAGAACTTAGTGCTATGTTCACGGACGATATTAAACAAAAAACACGTGAATGGTTTGAATCAGACCATCGTTGGCTTGGTATCGATAATGAAAATGCTAAGAATCGTATTGATTCAAGTGTTGCAAATCTGCTCGCTATTCTTCAAAATGCACATTCTACTTTTGCTGAACGTAATCTTGCATTCATCGAGAATGAAACGCAAGCATTCTTAGCACGATTTGGGGCAAAATGATTTATAAGATTCTAGTTTTATCTGATTGGACTCACAATGGCGATTAGAATCTTGCTAGAGAATCCACTCCCCGTCATTGCGAGCGTTAGCGTGGCAATCGATAGGCAAAAAATCCCAAATATTGCCCCCTTTTTGTCATTCTGAACTCGCATAAGTGAGTGAAGAATCTCGGATTATGGGAATCATGAGATGTTTCGCTCATGCTCAACATGGCAAGTAGAATCTTTGGAGGTGCGATTTCAATCGCACATTATTATGAGAATCGCATACCAAGTGCGACTAAAGTCGCACCTCCGCATTATGATTTTCTTAAGCTTTATGATGATTAGGATTGCTGTATTTAAACATAAGGAGTCAACAAGGACAAAAGGCATTACGAAATTCTTCATCGGGGCAGCATTGTTTGCAGGCATTGCAACTGCTGACACAGACCTATTTGCCAAGCTATCCAATGGTGCAATGAGCGATAAAGACGCAGGGATTGCAGAACTTACGCTTGAGGAGAAAAAGCAGATTAGGGGAGGAATGTATTATGTGGAACCAACACTTTATGTTTATGCACCCAATAGAACAGGTCTTCTGTTGTCATGTGATTATGGTTGCACAGATAATGAGAGCCGATGGTATCAGCAAGGCGTGCGGGCAGGCTTTGAACGCATTGTGCTTGTAACAACCTATCAGACTAAGCTTAATGGGCAAGAATATTATACCCATGAGTTCCATATTACAAATAAAATGGAGAATAAGGGTAAACTTTATCGTCAAGTTTGGGGCAAGGTTACTGAAGAGATGTTGCAACAGTATAGAATGGTTGCTGAAGACCTCAATCGACGTTACCGCTACTAAAATGTCCAATGTAGCCTAATTATATCTTGATTTGGCTGAAATGGGAACATGTTTTGCTTGTTATTTAAAAACACTAGAAGGGGCAAAATATGATTGCATCGCAATGGAATACAATCCAACCATTCAACCATATATCCCTACAACGGCAGCCACAAAAAAATGAGGTAACGGAACAAAAAAGCCATGATTTTGCAGCTTTTTTGCATTCAAAAGTACAGCCTGCTGCGAGCGATAAAAGTGAGTCGACTTTTCAGAAAAAAATAGATGAGGAAATTGATTTTCTCCAAAAAGAACTGGATAGAATTCGTGATACTGCGGAGTATAAAAACATGGTTGATTTTATGTCTGCACCCTATCAAAAACAAATAGAAAGTCTTGACGCAATCCGCAATGCTAGTGCAGAAAAACGCGAGCAATGGGAACGAATCGAGCAGTTATTTTCGCAAAATCAGTTCAAACCAACAAACAACGTGGCAATGGGTGTTCGCCAAGCGGCGCTTGAAATGGTTCTTGCAGGCGCAGGCGATGTGGCAGAAGAAATGCTCAATGATGCGGTTGTGAATCATAATCTCGATTCTCTCGAGACGCTCTTTCAGGGGATATTTATTCAGCGCGAGGCTCAATGGAATAAGGAAGGCGATTTTTTCACGATTTCTATGGATACAACAAGCCCTGATTATCGCGGCTATCATGGTATTTTTACAAATACAACACGTGAAGGAATCCTTGAAGAACTTGGCGAGATTCTTACAAAAGATGACACAAAAAACTTTATGCATCGTTGGTTTGATATGCAAGATAGCGAGAAACAAAAGCTCGATTCAAACGTTGAAAATCTATTCGCTATTCTTCAAAATGCACATTCTACTTTTGCTGAACGTAATCTTGCATTCATCGAGAATGAAACGCAAGCATTCTTAGCACGATTTGGGGCAAAATGATTTGTAGAGATTCCGAGTCATTTGAGAGAATCCCGTTATCTATCATTGTGTCCTAACGGACGCTCACAATGACATTTGGAATCTTGCTAGAGAATCTACTTTACGTCATTGCGAACAAGCACAACATGCGAACGTCTGGCAATCTAACATGTTGAGCATTCAAGATGGTTGATTGCTTCGGCTGTTGCCTCGCTATGACAACAGCCATGCACCGCAAGCAAACCAATGTAAATCCTACTCAAACGCCCTTTTATTTGGAAATTGTGGTGTGTAGCCCTTAAAATGTTCTGTTTTGGGGGCAATGAGCAAGGCATATCCGCCTTTGTGGTCTTTGTCCCAAATGCTAAAAAATTCTTGCTTTGTGCTGACATAGACACCATAGCTCGGGTCAAAAACAGAAAGATAATCGCCTTCGTGATTGATAACCACAACAAAATGAGGAAAACGTGGGTCGTCTTCAATCTTTACAAGCATTGGGAAACTTGTCTTGAGAAATGAATCTCTATGGATTCGATAGGATTTGACTTGATAATCCAAAGCATGCAAGACATTTTCGAGGTCTAAAAAGCTCACCATGTCTGTATTGTTCTCTGCCTCGTTTGCGCTAAGATATTGAATCATATCCATTTCGCTAAATTGTTGCGAATCCCACAAATTAAGGAGCGTTGCAAGCGCGCTTGCGCCGCATGATTCTTCATAGTTTTGCCGCACAACTCCTTTGCTTCTTAGTTCTTGCAACGAT
Source organism: uncultured Helicobacter sp. (assembly GCA_947177485.1). Classification (GTDB taxonomy): domain Bacteria; phylum Campylobacterota; class Campylobacteria; order Campylobacterales; family Helicobacteraceae; genus NHYN01. The sequence goes on along the minus strand of CAMWUR010000026.1, from coordinate 12,996 downwards.
TGCACAGCAAAGTCAGCAAACAAAAAAGAGCTAAATAAAAGCAAGAAAACTAGAATTTTTTCCATAGGCTAAAGCTTACGATAGAATCGGGAGCAGAGCTTGAACCACCTGCTGATGCAGAAAATGAAATTGATGTGTCTGCATTGATACTATATGTTGTCCCCACGCTCAACGTTGGGATTGAGTAGAGATGAGAATTTTTTGTCCCATTCAAGCGTTGCGGTGTTTGGAATCGATGTTCTGCGCCCATATCGAGTGTGATTTTAGGACTTAGGATAATCGAGAGATTCACGCCACCATAGAATCCATCGCCATATTTAAGAGAGCCGACATTATCAAACTTACGTTTTTGGTTCAAACTTGCTCCGAGATAGACAGAATACACGACAGGGTCGCTATAACTGCGCAAAGCCGCTTGCAAGGATTGAGATTTGAAATAGAAAGTTTTACTCTCTTCATTGACTTTTTCGGTTTGAATAATTGCTGTTTGTGCTGTGATTTGGGGGATAAACCCAGCAATGCTAGGTGCAGAATAGACAAAGCCTAGCCAAAACGAATCAAACTTCCAATCATTATCGCTAATATACGCACTATTGGCATAGTGGGTATATTCTTTTTGGGCAAAACTTCCGCCCACAGAACCGATAATATCTAAACTTGGCAAAATCGAAGCCATTAATGTTTGGTTGAGCGAAACTTGCTTTGTATCGTTCCAAACCGTTTGGTCTCCTTCAATCGTAAGTTCAGGATAGAGGCGATAGCTATTTGCATTCCCTGTCGTCAGCAAACTTAGAGTGGTGATACTCCGAATGCCATATTGTGGCTTAAATAGCGAATCCACCGTGATGGGGTCAGAGGCGAATGCAAAAGCACAACAGAGTGCAAAAGAAATGGAACGTTTCAGCATTAATTTTCTCCTATAAAGCCATACTTGGCATGCCGCTATAAGCTTCAATGAGTTTATCGAGCGAGGTGGGTTGGTAAGAAAATGCTTGCAACGTTTTGTTAGCTTCTTTGACAACCAAGCTATCGAGTTGGTTTTGGCTATTTTCTAGAGTTTGTGCATTGAATCTCTTCAAGTTGCCTACAAATCTATCAAAGTCATCGAGTGCTCCAAGACTAGGAATTGCCTGTTTTTGTGCAGGCACTAGGGCTATATTATTATAAGAATCATCGGAACGCTTCCTAAGCTCAAGCAGTGTCGAATCGCTGATATTATCAAGGTTCATAATCCCTTGTTGAAGCAAAAAATAGAGAAAATAGCTTTTTTCATCTGTCTTGCCTGCCAGATAGTCTGATAAGCTCATTTTACCCTCGACAATGTCATAATAATCAGAGATATTTTGGTATGATTGATTGCGGCTTTGCTCTTGTAATTCCCCAAGTTCTGTTTTGTCTGCCACCAAAAGTGAATCGTCCCATGCATGAGAATTAAGGAACTTCATCAATACTCCAGCTTTTGAAAGATTCCCCTCTGCGTCTTGATAGTTTTCATTGTCCCATTCAATCGTATTTCGTTGTGGCTCAATAAAAGTTTCAATGATTCCTTCTCGTAAGCCAATCAATGAAAGAAGTGAATGGCTAGAAGTCTGCCATGCAAGGTCTAATTCTTCTTGCGTTTGATAGATTCCCGTTATCGCACTATCCATTCTGCCGTCTCTTGTCGCAAATCCTTTGGGCAAAGATTCGAGTTGCTCATTACTAAAATATTGCCCATGTGAATCAAGCAGATTTCCTGAAATTGCAGACAAAAGTTGATAGGCATTGCCCATCGTCTGCGCAATATCAACTGAATGATAAACCGCCATTCCATTATAAGGTTCGGGGAGTGCAAGTGGAGATGGGCTTGTAAGTGTTGCAACAAGCTCTTTTGCAGAATCCACATGGATTTTAAAATCTTCAGGAATCCCTGCTGCTTTGTTAAAATCTTTCGTAAAAAATCCCTCACTATCAATGCGATAGCCAAACTCTGTTTGTGTCGTTTGTTCTGCTCTATTTTGCGCAAGTTTTTGGATAATCCCAAACGAATTGTTAGAATCTGCAAATAATGGGCTTGTTTGCAAGCTTCCAAGTTCTTGTTGATAATCTTGCAATTTTGCATGTAAGATTGTTGCAAACTGAATCGATGAATCCGATTCAACTTCTGCGGCTTGAGTGCGCCTTTGTGGAATATTTGAAATATATGGCGACACAGGATTGCGGTTGAGCAAACTATCGATAAAAGAAAAATTCATAAACGTTCCTTTAGGTTAGCTTTGCAATCCTTTGCGCTATTGCATTCCTTTATGCAAGCAAATATTGTTCCCTCTTTATTGGATTATCGGGGAAAATAACCCTGCAATGTAGATTGAAATTGTCGTACAACATTTTCGACAGCGCCATTTCGTGCAAGCCATCTGGATTTCCCTGTTGCTGGATTGTATGCATGGATACTAACGAGCAAATTGCTTGCTCGATTACCTCTGCCCATAAGCACTAGATATTCCTGCGAAGGATTATAGACTTGTATGAGCTGATTGAAATTTTGCCGAGCCTGATATGCGGTGTTATTACCAATATAGGCAGCTCCATTCCAATATTCTTCGTTGTGCATCTGAATACCAATCGCCCTTTGATAGGTAGGGTTGTAGATGTTGCCAAATTGAGTGCTTTCACCCGGAAGATAGAAATAGTACATACCTCCAACCACCTTTGCCTTTTGTTCTCGGCTAAGCTCCGTGATTCCCTCGCTTTTGTCGCTCATTGCCCCGTTGGAAAGCTTGGCGAATATGTCCGTGTCGGCGGTTGCAACACTTGCGAGCATTGCCGCACCCATGAAGAATTGCGTCAGTTTGTGTGTCATTGTTGACTCCTTTGTATTTAAATGCAGCAATCAATTAATATAAATTTTGTGTGATAATTGGGTGTGTTGGGATTCTTTGCCTGTTGATTGCCACGCTCGCACTGCTCTCTCGCAATGACAGATAGCAGAATCTAACGAGATTCCAATTTGCCGCTATGCCGTTTTCAAAAATTGCTCAACCTTTGCAAGGGCAGCACCAGCGTTTTTCACCTTTTGCGTGAGTGTCTCTTTGTCTTTTTGTTTGGGTTGGTATCTTTCGTCTTCAAGCGCCCTTTTTCTTTCTACTTCTTCAAACAATGAATCGGGAACATCAAGGAGATTGGGGTCAAGTAGCGCTTCATGGCTTGCAAAAAGTTGCAAAAGAAATGCCTCTGGGTCAAAAAAGATAAGTTGGCTTTCGGAGTATTTTTCTTCCTCTTTCATGCGTTCATAAGCGTAAAGTAAGTCACAAAAATTCTTTTCAAGATTCTTAAAATCTTCCTCTTTCATCTCATTCAAATCTTTCTCACTAAAACCCTTATCTTTGAGCCAAGAGGCAAAGGCAATCTGTCTTTTAGCACTTTCTTGATGTCCGCTTCGATAGGCTTCCTCAACAAATTCACTTTCGGCATATTGTTTAATATACTCCTCAATACTCATCTTGCCTTCTTTTATATCATAATACGATTGTGTATAGAAATCGGGCTGTTGGTTATGAGAACTGCCCCCTGCCCACATTGCAAATGCCAATAACCCACCTTGTGAGAGATTACCATTTTCATCGAGATATTTTTCTGAAAACCACTCAAAATCAGACATCCCTTCAAAAGGTACAATAAAATGTACCTTTGGTTCTAGCCGCAAAATGTTATCATAACTGAATTTATTGAGGTATCTTTGATGATCGCCATAACCAAATTCTAATACAGGTTCTGTATCTGCAATTTCTTCTTGACTATAAACCTTTTTTATCTCTCCTCCAAAACTCCCATCACGTGTAACAAATGCTTGGGGCATAGAATCAAGCTGTTTTTGGGTAAAAAATCCTGTTTCTGTATGGAGATTGTCGCCCATAATCTCTTGAAGTCGCGTATATGTTGCCTGAAAGTGTTTGACTAAATCTTCTGAAGTCGAGAGTTGCACTTGATGTAGTTTTGTATCTTTATCTTTCATCATGCCCACAATCGTCTCACTATGAATCCTAAAACTTTCTGGAATCCCTGCTGCTTTGTTGAATGTTGCGGTTAAATAGCCCTCATCATCAACTGGAAAACCTAGAATCTTTGGTGCTTGCTCGGCTTTTTGAATCCTATCCAAAAGCCCGAGATTCTCGCGCAGTTCAATGGTGTTTTGTGGTTGGGGTGGTTGTATGCCAAATGTGAGCGTTTCTGCAAATATAGAATCACTGCTCGCACTTTGGGCAAAAGGTAAAGTAAAGATTAAATCTTGCGAATCCTCTTTGTTTGCGAGTGTCTGCCCAAATGTAAAGCTTTGGTTTGTGGAATGTGCGTTAATTAGCATGAAACTCCCTATCCTAAATTATATTTGGTTAGAGAGATTTAAGCAAAAAGCGTTCCTTATCTATAAGGGAAGCGGACGCTCTCATTATGGAGTCTTCCTTCTACGCCAACTTTTTGCAACATATCAGCAGCTCCAGCACCCCACATATTGCGTTTGATTTTTCCAGACGCTCTATCGGCAATGACGAATTGGTAATTATATCCCGCGGGATTGTAATTGTAACGTGTAAGCATTACAATATCTTCCGTTGCAAAATTTACAATATTGTGAAAAAGGTTGTACTCTTGGGCAGTTTCCGGTTGAACAATCATTCCTGTTTGATAGCTGTATGGATAGATAACTCCGCCATCACGATAATTAAATTTTGAGGTTTTATGGGTAATATACCCTCCAACCACCTTTGCCTTTTGCTCTCTGCTTAGTTCCGCAATCCCTGCGTCTTTATCGCTCATTGCACCATTGGATAGCTTGGCAAATAGGTCTGTGTCGGCAGTTGCAATGCCTGCAAACAATGCTGCGCTCATGAAGATTTTTGTGAGATTCTTTGTCATTGTTGACTCCTTATGTTTAAATACAGCAATCCTAATCATCATAAAGCTTAAGAAAATCATAATGCGGAGGTGCGACTTTAGTCGCACTTGGTATGCGATTCTCATAATAATGTGCGATTGAAATCGCACCTCCAAAGATTCTACTTGCCATGTTGAGCATGAGCGAAACATCTCATGATTTCCATAATCCGAGATTCTTCACTCGCTTATGCGAGTTCAGAATGACAAAAAGAGGGCAATATTTGGGATTCTTTACTTGTGGATTGCCACGTCTGCTTTGCAAGCTCGCAATGACGATAGTCAGAATCGTTGCGGGCGCTTGCGATAATGGAAGCTAGATTCTTGCGCGATACCAAACTTGAAACCTCTTGCCCCGCGCGTGAGCTAGCGACTAAAGACTGCGGAGCAAAGCGAAGCAGGCGTTATCACGTAACTTTAGGGGGCGGAGGGCAACCGACTCGCCCGAGTGGCAGCAAGTGGCAGAGCTTTTTGCGATTCCAAACAATTGGAACGCATTGTGCTTGAGCATGTATAAGGACAACAAGCAAAGGAATGATGATGATAAGAATTGGATTCTTAGTGTGCGGCATGGTCTTGCTGCATGGCTGCTATTTTGCAAATCAATGTGGCGTTTCGCCCTATCTCTATGACGATAAAATGTCGTTTTTCGATTCGCAAGGCGCGTATCACGAGGTTTGCCCGACAAGCAATGTCTTTAATTATGATGACATAAAGGCACGCTATGGAGCGCACAATCCGTATGTCTATGATGACCTATTCACGCCCGTGCCCTCCGATTCACCGCGCGGGCAGCAGGCAATGCAGCGCGAGTTTGCGGAATGGGAACGCGAACAAGCCGAGCTTGCCGAGACGCAAGGCATGAGCGGGGGCAAAAACTCGGCATATAGCAACGGAATCCCAAATCCTCGTGTGAGCGATTGGGCGTTTGGGTTGTAGGGCTTGGAATCGCCACTCCAAACGATTCTGCGTGAGCGCGAAAGCTGGCTTTTGCGCAAAGACATCGCGCCGTTGTTTCGCGAGATTTGCGCGCTCGCGCCTGTGCAGGGTGTGCAGATTCTGCATGGCGAATCTGTGGGCTTTGAGGGCGCATTGGGCGAGTGCGCGCCGAGCATCTATGCGCTTGCAAAAAAGCTCTGCCCATGGCGCAAGGGACCTTTTCATATCGGCAATTTCACGATTGATAGCGAATGGGTGAGCTCGAAAAAATACGCTCTGCTCGCGCCATACCTGAATCTTCGTGGCAAACGCGTGGGCGATGTGGGGTGTAACAATGGGTACTATATGTTCCGCATGCTTGAGTGCGCCCCGCGCGAGGTTGTGGGGCTCGACCCGTCTGTTTGGGCATATCTACAATTTTTGTTTGTCAATCATTTTTTGCGCTCTTCGTTGCAATTTATGCTTCTTGGAATCGAGCATTTGCCGCTGCTTGAACGATTTGACACTCTTTTTTGTCTCGGTGTGCTCTATCACCGCACAGACCCAATCGCTGCGCTACGTCTGCTCAAAAATGCGCTACATGCTGGCGGTGAGCTGTTTCTCGATTCGCTTCTTGTTTCTGGCGAGGGCGAGTTTGTTTTGAGTCCTAAGCAACGTTATGCTAAAATGAAGAATGTGTATTTTATCCCCACGCAATCTGCCCTCATCGGCTGGCTTGAACGCGTTGGGTTCAAAGACATTCACGTGCTTGGGATTGTGCGCACAACAAGCGATGAGCAGCGCATAAGCGAGTGGAGTAATGATGAAAGTTTGGCAGACTTTCTCTGCCCGCATGATTGCACGCGCACGATTGAAGGCTATCCCGCACCGCAACGAATCTATATCCACGCAAAAATCTAGGAGAAAATATGGACGAACAACAAAATCAGACGCCGACAGAAGAGGATGAAGACGACCTCACGCTGGTCAAAGAGGAGATTATCGTCCCTCAAGTCTATCTCGATGCAAACACGACACCCTATGGTACTATCAATGCGCTAGAAAAGGGCTATTGCTCGCTCAACTTCACTCCCAATTCGAGCATGAAAGTCGACAATCTCGGGCTCATTCATTCAGGCTATCTCGTCTCTTCGGCGATGTATGCGGCGATGCTTGCTGTAAACGAGCCCACAGCCATTCCGCTCGCTTCGCATTGTGATTTTTTTGCGCCTTTCGAGCTTGGCAATACGATAGAGTTTCGTGCCCAAATGCTCCAAAATGACACCAAAAAGCGCGAGGTGCAAGTCGATGGATTTGTGCTTGATATTAAGGTTTTCCAAGCCCTTTTTGAAGTGGCGATTTTTGAACACCATGTCTTCAAGCTCCAAATCACAGGACCCAAAAAATTTGATGACTAGAATCGTGTGCAGTGGCGCAACCGCTGTGCGTTGCAATGCGTATAAAAAATGCGAATCGATTTGCGCTCTTTTGCGCCGATTTGATAAAAAATTTGGCATAAATAATCGCGGATATGCTGCGGAGCAATGCCCGTTTGTCGCGAGGCTTGCGTGAGGAGATAGTGCGGAATCTTGACGCGCGTTTGGACAAAATGACGTGCGAGTTTTTCATGCAAGGCGCTTTTGGTTTGGTAGCAAAATCGCCCAAACACAAACGGCAAGCGATGTTTAGCAAACCATGCCTCTGCTAAATCGACAAAGGCGCTGCTGTCATGCGCGAGATAAAAAACAAGCGCCCTGTCGCCAATCAGCACGCGCCCATTAATATGTAATGTTTGCAAGAGTGCGTTGGAGGTTGCTGATTGCTCATCTTCGCCGCGCTCGCCGATGATGGCAAGCACGCTTTGCACCTTGCCCCTGCCCACAATTCCCGCACAACTAAGCCGCTGTTTGCGTGCGGCAAAGCTCGAGATGAATCCCGAATCGATGCGGCGAAATAGATAATCCATATTGAGTTTTGCGGGGTAGCTATGGTGGCTTTGCGCAAATTGTTTGGTTGCTGTGGTGAGCGGGGATTGCTTGAGAAACACAAAAAAGGGAAGGAGGTTGAGATATTCGATTCGTCCGATTTTCATTCTATTCCTTTGAAAAAGACTAGAGGATTCTAGCAGTTTTGTTATAATTGCAACCAAAAACAAAGAAATGCCATGATTTTTTCGCTCCGCGCTGTTACCAAAATGTACGACCATACGCCGCTGTTTGAGAACATCTCGTTGCAGCTTGAGGCAGGCGAGAGAATTGCGCTTATTGGGCGCAATGGCAGTGGCAAAAGTACGCTTTTGCGCATCATTGCTCGCGAGATTCTGCCCGATAGTGGCGAGCTCAATTGCCCTGCGCATCTTAGTGTGCGCTCGCTTCCCCAAAAGGCCGATTTTGGCGAGGGAATGAGCGTGCAGCAGGTCTTGCGCGCACAACTCCATGAGCTCACAAGCGCGCGTGAGGAGTATGAGCGCATTAGCGAGCAACTAGGCGATAGGCAAGACAAGGCGCTTTTGGCGAAATTGAGCGCGCTTGGCACATTCCTCGACCACCACAACGCATGGGATTTGGACAGCAAGCTGCAAAGAATCTTGAGCGAATTTCGGCTCGATTGCTTTGGCTCTCACCCCGTAAACCTTTTGAGCGGCGGCGAGCAAAAGCGCGTTGCGCTCGCGGGGCTGTTGCTCTACAAGCCCGATTTGTTGTTGCTTGATGAACCCACAAACCATCTTGATGTGCAGATGGTTACGTTTCTCGAAGAGCTCATTTTGCGTGAAAAATATAATCTTCTCTTTATTTCTCATGACCGCTATTTCATCGATTCGATTGCGACAGCAACTGTCGAGATTGACAACCAAACCCTGCGCCGATTCGATGGTGGCTACGCGCGCTATTTGCAACAAAAAGAGGCGCTTTTGCGTGCGATGAGCAAGGAGCATGAACATCTGCTCAAGCTTTTGCACAACGAAGAAGAATGGCTACAAAAGGGCGTGCAAGCGCGGCGCAAACGCAACGAAGGGCGCAAACAGCGCGTGTTTGAGCTGCGCGAACAAGCGAAGAAGAATCCTTCGATTCTGCGCAAAATGCAGCTCGAACTCCAGCGCGAGCAGAAGCATTTTAACCAAACCCAAAGCGTCAATCGCCAAAAAATGCTGTTTGAAACCCACAATCTTTGTTTGCGCTTGGGCGAGAGGACGCTTATTGAGAACCTCAATCTGCGCATTTTGCAGCGCGATAGAATCGCCATTGTGGGACGCAATGGCAGTGGCAAAAGCAGCCTTTTGCGTATGCTGCTCGGGCAGATTGCGCCAAGCAGTGGGACATTGTTACGTGGCGAGCTGCGCATTGGTTATTTTGACCAACACAAGACAATGCTTGACGATTCCAAAGATTTGCAACAGACATTTTGCCCTTTTGGAGGCGACCGCGTGGAAGTGCGCGGGCACAATATGCACATTTTTGGCTATCTCAAGCAATTTTTATTCCCCAAAGACGATTTGCATAAGAAAATCGGTGCGCTAAGTGGCGGTGAAAAAACGCGCGTGGCGCTCGCGCTGCTCTTCACAAAAGAGTATGATTGCTTGATTCTCGATGAACCCACGAATGATTTAGACATTGTAACGCTCAATGTTTTTGAAGAATATTTGCAACATTTTCAGGGCGCGCTGATTTTTGTGAGCCATGACCGCTATTTTGTGGATAAGATTGCACAAAGCTTGTTGGTTTTAGACGGCAAAGGTGGGGCGTTTCAGACAATGCAAAGCTTTAGCGCATTTCTCGAGCGCGAGCGCGAGATTTTTGATGTTGAGGAGATGATTCAGAAATTGCCCAAAACGACAGCACATGTCGAATCTCAACCCAAAAAACCAACAAAGTTAAGCTACAACGAAAACCGACTCCTTGCAGCTTTGCCCGATGAAATCGAATCTCTCGAGGCGCGCGTGCGCGAGATTGAGGCACAGCTTGCAGACAATCCACCCAATCTTGCCGAGCTTGCAAGCGAATATGAGCTTGCCAAACAAAGCATTAGCGCAAAGCTTGAACAATACATCGCGCTCGAAGAAAAGCGCGAATTGCTTGAACAAAAATGAATCATTGCCTGCGCCCGAAGGTGATTCCATACACTGCGTTGCGGACATCAAAGAGCGGGTCTTTTGGTTCACTAATACCTTGTGGCAGAATATTTGGCATAAAAACGTCTTGATTACAAGAAGTTCCATCAAATGTATTTATTTTGAGCGTTCCTAGCGGTATTTCGGTATGTTTTCCACTCCAAAGGGCTGTGGTTTGGTCTGTTATGTCGTTTGGGTTGGCAAGCACAAGCAACATTGTGTATGTAATGGGCTTTTTGGCGATTTTTGTCTTGAAGTCTTGTTCCAAAAAGTTCTCTCCAAGCGTCTTAAGCTCGGCTTCACTCAATGTTTTTTCGCCTTGTGTTGGGACAAATTTCCACCGAGCAGGAATCCATTTTTCGCCTTCTTTCACATAGAATGTATGGATACTATAATATGTTGTGTTGGCAACACTTGGAGTGATTCCAAGATTTTTCATGTATTCTGCATGTTGTTTGAATGAATGGACATTTTCTGTGTAATATGCTAATTTTTCTGTGTCAACTTTGCCATTTTTTGGTACGCGTAACGCGAAGTATGTTCCAAATTCATCGGGGTCTTTGGCAAAATTGATTTCTGTATTGAGCATCACTGTTTCAAAGCTGTCTTTTGCTCCTTGAATCTTGAGCGCCAGCCCCCGCGCTTTGCTCTTGTCGCTCTCGTTTGGGTTGCCCCCGCCGAGCGAGAAACGTGCCTGTGTTGGTATGCTGTTTTCGCGCAAAAGCGGAATGTCGAATCGTTTTGTGGCTTTTGGGTTAGGGATAAACTCACCAAGTGCGCAAAAGCCTTTTGTGTGGTTGATTTTTTTGTGCGGATTGTTCGTGTCGCCACTTAGCTGATAGAAAACATCGGCAATTTTGCTTGCGTCATATTTTTCAAGCTCCACAGCTCCAAGAAAGCTTATGAGTGTGCTCGTGAGATAGAAGTTTTTCAACATGTTGTGCATTATTTCTCCTTAAAGGTTTTTTGTAAGATGAATGGAAATTATAGTTTTGAATCGCTAACGATGAGCAAGGCGCGTTGTTTGTTAAACGTGGGTAGAATATGCGCAAGCTCCATCTTGCATAAAGGTTGGATATGAACGAGATACTGCGCGGAATGGTTTATATGTTGGCTGCAACTATCTTTCTTGCGCTCATGAATGCGATGATTAAATATGCAAGCAGTCTCGGCTACCCTTCAATGGAAAATATCTTTTTCCGCGCATTTTTTATGATGCTCTCCATGCTCTGTGTTTATTTTACCGCTCCATTTTGCAATCGTGTGTTGGGGACACATTTCAAGCGCCCCGTGTTTGCGTCCAAAAAGCCGGGCGGATTCCGCATGATTGCCTTGCGCTCGTTTCTCGGTGCTGTGGCGATGAGCATGGCGTTTTATAACTTTGCGACAATCTCGCTCGGAATCGCGACAGCCTTTTTGCAATCAGCGCCACTTTTTGTCGTATTTTTTGGGCTTTTTACGCGCAACCGCCCGCGCGGCTTTGTCGTGTTTGCGTCTATCGTGGGGTTTGCGGGTGTGCTGTGCATCGCTAACCCAAGTTCTGGCGAAATCACACTCCTTAATGCCATCGCTGGAATCATTGGCGCTGTGTGCTCGGCGTTTGCGTTTTTTACGCTCAATGTGCTCAAAAGCTACTATTCAAGCGGGGCAATTGTACTCTGGTATGGCGCGATGATGAGTGTGCTCGGTGGGCTCGGGATGCTTTTGCCTATCCCAAATATGGGCGGCTTTGTGCTGCCGACACTCGAGATTCTGTGCCTATTTATCGCTGCGGGAATCGTTGGCACGATTGGGCAATGGTTCATGACACAATCCTATCTGCTTGCGCCTGCGCCCATTGTGTCGCCTATGGGCTATATGCGCATCGTCTGGGGGCTGTTTTTGGGCGTTTTGCTAGGCGATGTTTTGCCAAGTGCGACAAGCTCTGTCGGGATTGCGCTCATCATTTTCTCGGGCTTTCTCATCGCACTGCCCTCGCTTTGGAAGCTCAAGATGGTGCGGCTCTGGCGGCTGCGAATTGCACGAAGATTCCACGAAAAAGGTTGAAAATGTCTGTATGTGTCCCAAAAACACTCGATTCCACATGGTGTGAGATTCTGCACGAAGAATTTGAAAAGCCCTATTTTGCTCAAATTATCTATTATTATAAAGAATCTCTAAAGCTTGGCAATGTTTTCCCCGCACGCGAGAATGTGTTTGCTGCGTTTAACCTAACGCCGCTTTCAAAGATTCGCGTGGTGATTTTGGGGCAGGACCCCTACCATGGCAGCTTTTTGCAAAATGGCAAAAAGATTCCGCAAGCAATGGGACTAAGCTTTAGCGTGCCGCGCGGTGCTCCGCTGCCCCCGAGTTTACGTAATATTTATAAAGAATTGCATGCGAATCTCGGTGTCGCAATTCCGACACATGGTGATTTGAGCGCATGGGCAACGCGCGGAGTGTTGCTGCTCAACGCGATTTTGAGCGTGCAAGAGGGTAGGGCGGGCTCACACCAACACTTTGGCTGGGAAACTTTCACAGACGCGGCGATTCGCAAGGTTTCGGAGCAATGCGATGGTGTTGTGTTTTTGCTCTGGGGCAAGTTTGCGCAAAAGAAGATTCCGCTGATTGACGCAAGCAAGCACCATATCTTGACAGCGCCCCACCCAAGCCCGCTTGCGCAAGGCTTTGTGGGCAGTAACATCTTCGCGCGCGCCGATTCTTTGCTGCGAGTTCGCGCGCCGTTTTGTTGGGAGCTGTGAGGCGCGAGTAGCGATTCCAAGTGTCATTGTGAGCGCATGCTGGGTGTGGCAATCAACCCTCTTTGTCATTCTGAACTCGCGTAAGCGAGTGAAGAATCTCAAAGCATTGGAATTGGAAAAGATGTTTTGCTATTGCTCAACATGACAAATGGGGATTTGACATGACAATGAGAAACTTCGGAGGTGCGACTTTAGTCGTACTTTGTTTGGTATGCGATTCTAATTGTGATTTTCATGTAATGTGCGCTCAATTCCGCACCTCCGATGTTGTGGCAAACATTCCCCCTCCCTGTGCTCTGGGGGTAGGGGGTGGGTTGT